>JBEDFA010000039.1:0-9146 GCA_041175365.1 Actinomycetota bacterium
AGCGCAAGAATGCCATTGACCAATGTGCCATTGCCGTGACCCGATGCAGGGTGCACCACCACGCCTGCGGCCTTGTTCACAACAATGATGTCGTCATCGGCATAAACAACATCGAGAACAACTGAAGCATCAGGTCCTGGAAGAACTGGGACTGGAATCTTGTCGAGGTCAACAACAACTGTTTGACCTTCCTTCAGACGCGGCTTACCGGATGTCACCACGACGCCATCCACTTCTGCGCCACCATCAGTGATCAGCTTTGTGGCATCCGACCGAGAGATGTCAGCGATCAGCGAGACAACGCGGTCAATACGCTCACCGTCCAGAGCTGCTGGAACTGTCTCTTCTACTTTCATACCTGTCCCTCGTGACGTTTTGCACCCACGTATTCACGGGACAAACCAATAATCAAAATCCCTGCACCAATCGTGATGGCAGAGTCTGCGATGTTAAAAACTGGAAACCATTGGAAATCAATGAAATCCACAACGTGACCACGCAACCAAGCATCACCGCGAAACACTCGGTCCGCAAGATTTCCCAGCGCACCTGCAGTAATCAATGTGAGACCGGTAGCTGACAACGCTGTTGTGGCTCGCATTGTTGCACGACCCAACAACACGACAGCAACGATGGCTATGAGACCGACGACGACACCAAGGTCTTGCGCTTGAGAAAACGCAATGCCGCTGTTGAAGCCGAGTGCAAAACGCAATGTCCACACCAGATCAATGGTGCGACCATCACTGAGTGCATTCACCGCCCATGACTTTGACCATTGGTCGGCAAGAACGATGATTGCCACGACAAGCGCCAAACGGCGCGGCGACGGCACGGAAGAATTCAGCAACCTAACGGCGACCCAATCCGCCAGCGCGCTCTGTCACAAGTTCTGTTGCCCATGGCAATGCCTTCAGACGCTCTTTTGGAATCGGAGAACCGGAAACAACGGAGTAGCCGTAGTCGCCCGTCTTCAAACGAGCAAGTGCTGCGTCGATTTCTTCCACGGTCTGACGAGCGAATGCCGACAATGTGAGGTCTTGCTCGCGCTCGACCACCATGGTGTCGCCTTCGCCGCCTTCGTCATCGAACTGCACGTCGCCCATCTCAGCATCAGCGATCAAAGCATTTGCTTCGTTCTCAAGACGATTAGCTTGACCAACCAACTTGATGCGCTCTTCGTTCAATGACTCACGCTGAGCAACAAGGAACTTCATATCGAAATCCTTTGTTGAGGTGATGCCGTCCTTGGTTTCAACCTTGACAATGACGTGACGCTTAGGTGGTTCTGGCTTTTTGATGGCCTTACGCGGTGGCATCGGAGGAGGCGTTGGTGCAACAACTGGAGCTGGCTTTGCAGCTGGTGCCGCTTTCTTCGCTTCTACCTTTGGCGCAGGAGCTGCCTTCTTTGGCTCCACTTTTGCTACAGCCTTGACAGGTGCAGCCTTCTTTGCAGGGACAACTTTCTTCGCAGGCGCTGCCTTCTTGACAGGAGCTGCCTTCTTAGCGACAACCTTTTTCGCAGGAGCGGCCTTCTTGGCTACAACTTTCTTTGCGGGCGCTGCCTTCTTCGCTGGAGCAGCCTTCTTAGCGACAACCTTCTTCGCTGGAGCAGCCTTCTTGGCTGGAGCAGCTTTCTTCGCAGGTGCGGCCTTCTTCGCCGGAGCCTTCGATGCCACCTTCTTTGCTGGCGCCTTTTTTGCAGGTGCCTTCTTCTTGGTTGCCATGATGATCTCCTTCAACGAGCTATCGCCCGTGTTGCCCCGAGAGGCTACGACCCGAAAGGGGGTAACTCAACGACTTACGGAAACAAGTACAGCGATGGATGTACCTTCAATAGCGACGGTGCGCTCCAGTCCAGAGTCCCACACCACCTCTACTGCAAGGGTTTCGCCCGCAATGAGACCCTCGTGAGGTGCCAATTGGGCCCGCAGAGCATCGTCGGCTCCCAAGGTGAGAACAATGCGGTCTGACACGTTGAGATCTGCCTCGCGACGAGCTTGCTGTACTGCTCGGACAACGTCGCGAGCAAGGCCTTCGGCCTCTAACTCCGGCGTCACATTGATGTCGAGAAGCACGACTCCGGCACCAGCAGGAAGAGGTGCGCTAGCAGTATCCGACTTTGTGACGAGCTTGAGGGCATATTCACCTGGCTGCAGAGTCTCCCCCGCAACCTTGATGGTGTCTCCATCCTGAGTCCACTCGCCCTTCTTCACTGCCACGATGACCTTTTGCGTATTTGGTCCAAGACGAGGACCAACAACGGCTGGCACAACTTGCAACTCATGGGATGCAACTGCATCAACGTCTGCAGTGAGAATCACGTCGCGTACGTTCACTTCGTCCTTCACGATGTCGAGGAAGTTCAACAATGAGGATGCTCCAGCAGATGCAACAGTGAGCGATGCAAGTGGCAATCGAACTCGACGGCTATGTGCTTTACGTACAGACAACGCAGACGAACACACATCGCGCACCATGTCCATTGATGCAACCAATGCAACGTCGCGTGGCAACGAAGCAGATGTTGGCCAGTCAGCAAGATGCACGCTTGGTGCAGTCCCACCATTAAGGCCAGCAGAAATCTCATCTGTCAAAAGCGGCAACAGAGGTGCCGAGATCTTCGTGAGGTAATCAAGAACGGTGTGCAATGTGTCGATTGCATCCTGATCGCCGGCCCAGAATCGATCGCGACTACGACGGATATACCAATTGGTCAGCACGTCGAGGAATGTACGAATCGATTGACACGCAGCAAACAAGTCGTAGACGTCCATTGACGCGGTGACAGCATCAATTGTGTCGCCCAACTTGGAAAGAACGTATTGGTCAAGGACGTTCTTCGAGTCTGTGCGAACGTGGCCAGTCTTTCCTTCTGCGTTTGCATACAACGACAAGAAGTAATAGGAATTCCACAACGGCAAGAGAACCTGTCGTACGGTGTCGCGCATGCCCACTTCGGTGACAGAGAAGTCGCCACCACGCAAGATCGGCGATGATAAGAGATACCAACGCATGGCGTCGGCACCATGGGAGTCGAACACTGCCATCGGGTCTGGATAATTGCGAAGACTCTTCGACATCTTTGCGCCATCATCACCCAACACGATTCCGTGACTGACGCAGGATACGAATGCAGGACGATCGAACAGTGCCGTTGCAAGAACATGCAACGTGTAGAACCATCCACGTGTTTGACCGATGTATTCAACGATGAAGTCACCGGGGTAATGGTCTTCAAACCACTCGCGGTTCTCAAATGGATAATGCACTTGCGCAAACGGCATTGAGCCGCTTTCGAACCAGCAGTCGAGTACTTCAGGAACACGACGCATCATCGACTTGCCGGTGGGATCGTCAGGGTTCGGACGCACCAGACTGTCGATGCCAGGTCGGTGCAGGTCTTGTACTTCTACTCCGAAGTCACGACTGAGATCTTCAATGGAGCCATACACATCAATACGTGGATATGTCGGGTCGTCGCTCTTCCACACCGGAATGGGCGAACCCCAGAAACGGTTACGACTGATTGCCCAGTCACGCGCGTTGCCGATCCACTTACCGAAAGTTCCGTCCTTGATGTGTTCTGGTGTCCAGTTGATGTTCTGGTTGAGTTCCACCATGCGATCGCGGAATGCGGTGACCTGAACAAACCATGATGAGACTGCGCGATAGACGAGCGGTTCTGCACAACGCCAGCAATGTGGATAGCTGTGGTTGTAAGTGTCATGACGAAGCACGACTCCCATTTCCTTCAGCGTCTTGATGATGTCCGAGTTCGCTTCGAACACATGACGACCCACCCACGGCGTCACCTCTGCCGTGTACTGACCATGTTCATCCATGGGGCACAACGTGGGGATGCCCGCAGCGTTGCACTCGTTTTGGTCGTCTTCACCAAAGCCTGGCGCCATGTGCACCACTCCGGTGCCGTCTTCTGTGGTGACGAACTCTGCACCCAATACTTGGAAGGCATTTTCGGTGTCAGCAAAGAAAGGGAACAACGGCGAGTACTTCCGTCCGACGAGGCTGGAACCTTTCACCGTGTCAACCTGCTCGGCGCCTTCGAGTTCCTTCTCATATGCGCCAAGTCGCGCCGAGGCCAAGATGTACTTATTGCCATCGGGATGCGCCATCACGGCGTAATCAACCTCTGGACCCACAGCGAGAGCAAGGTTGGATGGAAGTGTCCACGGCGTCGTGGTCCACGCGAGAATCTTCTCCCCTGTTTCCAATTGAAACGAAACAGTAAGAGCTGGGTCTTGACGATCGCGATACACATCGTCCATACGTGTTTCTGTGTTGCTCAGCGGAGTTTCGCAACGCCAGCAATAAGCAAGTACACGGAAGCCTTCGTAGATGAGGCCTTTGTCCCACAATGTGCGGAATGCCCACATCACACTTTCCATATATGGCGTGTCGAGAGTTTTGTAATCGTTTTCGAAGTCAACCCATCGCGCTTGACGTGTGACGTAACGCTGCCATTCATCGGTGTAACGAAGAACACTGGTGCGACATGCATCGTTGAACTTGTCGATACCGAATTCGGTAATTGCCGGGTGACCTGCAATGCCCAATTCTTTTTCTGCTTCCACTTCCGCAGGGAGGCCATGACAGTCCCAACCAAAGCGACGCTCAACACGACGACCCTTCATCGTTTGATAACGAGGAACAGCGTCCTTCACAAAACCAGTGAGAAGGTGACCGTAGTGCGGCATGCCATTTGCAAACGGAGGACCGTCATAGAAGACGAACTCATTGTTTCCGTCTGCCCCTGCAGCACGCGCAGCAAGGCTGGCAGCAAATGTCTGATCACGTTCCCAACGCGCAAGCACGCCCTCTTCAAGGCGTGGGAAGTTCGGCTGGGGGTCGACCTGCGGGTATGTCACGCAGTAAGGCTAGGGCTCAGGGCACGCACGCCCACGGAACCTCAATGAATTAGCCGATTTAACGGACTAGAACACCGGCCAAAATCTGCAAGCCAATGATGACCACCAGGGGCGAAAGGTCGAGACCACCCATGGGTGGCAACGCGCGACGAACTGGCGCAAGCACTGGTTCGGTGATGCGATGAAGGAACGCAACAACTGGCGCCAATGGGCTGTCGAAACGAATAGGAAAGAACGACAAAATCGAACGCGCAAAAATAACGAGCACGTACAAATTGATGAGGCGAGAAATAAGCATGACTATTGCGACGACTTAGTAGCCGCCACCTGGCTTCAACAAGTAGACGCCGGTTCCAACTTTTTCCATTGTGCCGCCAAGTGCGTAACACATGCCGCTGGAGAAGTCGATGACACGACGAGCCATTTCACGATCTGCACCTTCTAGATTCACGATCACAGGAATGCCTTCTTTGAAGTGGTCAGCAATTTCTTGTGCTTGGTTGAAGTGACGAGGACGAACGGTGATGGTGTCCCCCACTGCAGGAACTGGACGAACTGTTGGTGCAGTGCGTGGCGCACCGATTGGACGAACTTGCAAACCAGAATCATCGGGGCGGCGTGCAGCACCAGTGTCGTCTTGGCGAACAGGACGTGGCGCAGGACGTTGTGTCTCTGATGAGTACTCAGGTTCGTAGCCACGACGCGTGAGTGGCTCGGTGTTTGGTGCCTGACGTTGTGGGCGCGCTGGACGCTCATATTCCATCGACATGTCGTAATCGTCATATGCCTCTTCACCATTGAGACCTAGATAATCCATTGCTTTACGGAAGAACGACATGCTGAAAGGCTAATGCAATCGTGCATTCGTATGTGGGAGTTCTGAGAAACCAGAAATCTCAGGCTGGCGGGCGTGCACCAAAGAGGCGGCTACCGATTCGCACCATGGTGGAACCGCATTCGACAGCGACCCGATAGTCGTCAGACATCCCCATGGAACACTCGACTAAGTGGAGCGAATCCGCCAAGGAACGCAGGGAAGAAAAGGCTTTCTGCGCCTCCCCTGCTCCGGCAGTTGTTGGGCCGATTGTCATGAGTCCTCGAACATCCAAGCCAGCCGAGACGGCAGTGCCGAGAAGAGTTTCCACCTCGGATGGATTCACTCCTGACTTTGTTCCCTCGCCTGTCGTGTTGACCTGCAGAAGGATCTGGGCCCCAGGGGCACGTTTCGCCAGCTCTTCGATGACCGAGACTCGGTCCACCCCCTGCCACAGGGCAACATGCGGAGCCAGTTGGCGCACCTTGTTTGACTGAATGGCACCAATGAAATGAACAGGCAATTCGATGGGTGCTTCGGCAACCTTGCCCAGAAGCTCTTGGGCATAGTTCTCCCCGATGGCATCGCAATGAGTATGCATCGCTGCACGAATTGCATCATGACCAAACGTTTTTGTGACAGCAATCAGTGCCACTGACGTCGATGTCAACGAAGCGATATCTGAACGTATGACTTGCACACGTTCAGCGACCTCTTGTGGGTCGATCAATCGAGAGCCTTACTTCAAGAAGGAAGGTACGTCGAAGTCATCGTCATCATCTGACAATGGATCAGAGTCAGAGAAGATGTCGCGCACGTTGCTGCTCGGACGTGTGTCGGCTGGACGAGTACCTGCGGTACGAGTTCCGAAACCGGCGTTGCCAGCAGAACCTGTGTCCCAACGCTCAAAACCAGCTGCGATAACAGTGACCTTGATTTCGTCGCCCATCTCGTCATCGATAACGGTGCCGAAGATGATGTTTGCGTCTTGATGAGCAACTGCGTGTACGACTTCTGCTGCTTCGTTGACTTCGAACAAGCCCATGCTGGATGGACCAGTGATGTTGAGCAAGATGCCACGAGCGCCGTCGATGGCTGCTTCCAGCATGGGGCTGGAAATAGCGTCTTTTGCTGCAGTCACTGCGCGCTTGTCGCCGCTGGCAATTCCAATGCCCATGAGCGCAGATCCTGCACTGGTGAGGATCATCTTTACGTCAGCAAAGTCGGTGTTGATGAGGCCTGGCGTGGTGATCAGGTTGGTGATACCTGCAACACCCTGCAAGAGAATCTCGTCAGCCATCTTGAATGCATTCACAAGAGATGTCTTGTCGTTTGCGACCGTGAGAAGACGATCGTTAGGAATCACGATGAGCGTGTCGACTTTTTCCTTCAGGCGCTGAATGCCATTGTCTGCTTGCACCGCACGACGGCGACCTTCAAACTGGAATGGACGGGTCACAACACCAATGGTGAGTGCACCCAGTGACTTGGAAATTTCTGCGATGACAGGGGCTGCACCAGTACCGGTACCGCCGCCCTCACCAGCTGTGATGAACACCATGTCGGAACCCTGAATGAGTTCTTCGATTTCTTCGCGATGTGCTTCTGCGGCTGCACGACCAACATCAGGGTCTGAACCAGCACCAAGTCCGCGGGTGAGATCGCGACCAATGTCGAGCTTGACATCAGCATCGCTCATGAGAAGTGCCTGTGCGTCAGTGTTGACTGCAACAAACTCAACGCCACGAAGGCCTGCATCGATCATGCGGTTGACGGCGTTCACGCCGCCGCCTCCGACGCCAATCACCTTGATGACAGCGAGATAGTTCTGTGGTGCTCCGGCCATGAGCCATTTCCTCCGAAGAAACGTCCGTTACGGACTGTGTTCCTCAAGTTTTCCACAGTGGAAGCCCATTTTGTGGCAATTGCGTTATCGAGGAGGCGAATGACTCCCTATTAACGCTGCTGAACAGTGGGCTCGCCCGTCGAAACGTCCACGACGGCGAGGGTTGCAGGGTCTTGGCGACGGAACAGCACTACCACTGCCACCAACTTGTTCTGCAGGTCGGTCGGAGGACCAAATCGCACCACCGTGCCACCCTTCAGAATCATGGAGAGCTCGCCTCCACCCGTGAGTTCAAGAGCTTTGACCGTTGGACGAATCTCTGGGGGCAGAGCTAGCACCAATTGAGCTGCCGCACGGAAGACGTCGTCTGCCACTGCACCTGCTTCGAGGTCTGGCCCGACTCCGCGTACTTGGAGATACTTCGTGGGCCACCCGGTGAGCACCGTGATCACATGTCCGCGGGCGTCAACGACTCGTGCCTTTTGGTCGGCTCCCACGTACCAGACGACAGGAATTCGTTCTGCAACTTCGACAAGAGCACCACTCGGGAAATCTGTGGTGATGCGTACTTCAGACACCCAAGGGTCCTTCAGCAGCCACTCACGAGCTTTGGCCGTATCCACTGTGAAGACCGATGCGCCTTTAATGGAGTCGGTGATTTTTTTAATCGTGTCAGGCGATGTGTAGACCACGCCTTCAAAATCAACATGGCGCACCGCGAACAGTGGCGATGCAAGCACGCCCATGATGAAAACGATGAAAGCCACAATGACGCCAGCCAACTTCAGCCATTTGACACGCTTCAGACGTTCACGACGCTTTCGCTTTCGCTGACGTTCTTCAAATCGCGGATCGGGTCGGTCTTCGTCCACGATGACTACTCGATCGCCATCACGGTCATCAATGACAAGAGTTCCACCGCTGTCATCAGACATATCCACCACGTCAGCGCCGCGAGACAATGGCTTCAAAAGTGGATCTGCGGGAGCCGGTGTCAGGTCGTATTCATCAGCTCCACCAATGACAATGACCTCTGCTCGATATCCGTCTGAATCATCACGTGTCAAGGGAACAACGTCAGCGACAACGTCTTCTGTTGGATCTTCAATCTCTGTGGTCGCAACATTTGGGGTGTCATCGCCACGAGGAGTCGCGTCGGTGGGTGGCATTGCCTTTTGTGGACGCTGGGTTCCCTTTGTGGGGCCAAAGAGGTCGGAGAGCTCACGCAAGACTTCGTCACTGACCTCCGTCACCGCGATGTCCTCTACGGGCTTTTGTGGCTCATTGTCGTCATGTGAATTATTCATGAACGTCACCCATCAACACTGCCAACTGATGGGCTGCAGCGACTCGATCTTCATCGTGGTGTCGTGGATCAGCAAATTGTTGCGCAACATTCTCATCAAAACCAAGCAGACACACTTCGCTTCGAAGAAGAACTCCGTGTTGCGCCTTCACCACTTCTTGGACATGTGTCATGACGGCCAGCACATCAGCAGCCGTTGCTCCATCGGTGGCCTGGATGAAGTTTGCATGTTTCTCAGAAACGCTGGCTGCACCGACGGCGAAACCTCGAAGACCACACGCATCAATGAGA
>JBEDFA010000040.1:0-11781 GCA_041175365.1 Actinomycetota bacterium
GCGTTGTTCGGGAGAAACGCGGCGCTGGTGCTGGCTGCATGTGGCCGTTGATATTGATGAATGTCTGACGCTCCACGTTGTGTGGGTGTGCCGCAGCTTCACTCATCGTGAGAACTGGTGCAAAGCACACATCAGTGGCTTCCATAATTTCACACCATTCATCGCGAGTCTTTTGCTTCATGACGTCGCGCAAGCGCTCTTTGAGATGTGGCCACTGTGACTGATCCATTTGCTTCGCAAATTCTGGATCATCCTTCAAACCAGTGAGTTCAAGAAGCAATGCATAGAACTGCGGCTCAATGGAACCAAGCGAAACGTACTTACCGTCTTTGCACTCAAACACATCATAGAAATGTGCACCAGTGTCGAGAAGGTTTGTACCCGGAGCATTCTCGTTGAAGATGCCCATCGACTTGAACGACCAGAACATCGTCATGAGAACCGCAGCACCGTCAACCATCGCGGTGTCAACAACTTGACCCTTGCCACTCTTCGAAGCTTCAAGCAGCGCGCACACGACGCCATACGCGAGGAACATTCCGCCGCCACCAAAGTCGCCCACCATGTTGAGCGGAGGCAACGGCATTTCGTCTTTACGAGCAAAGTGAGCCAACGAACCAGACAACGAGATGTAGTTGATGTCGTGGCCTGCAGCTTGCGCATACATGCCCTCTTGTCCCCAACCAGTCATACGTCCAAAGACCAAACGTGGATTGCGTGCCTGGCACACGTCTGGACCAATACCCAGACGCTCCATCACGCCGGGACGGAAACCTTCAATCAGCGCATCAGCCTTTTCAACTAGCTGCAACAAAGCCTCAACGCCTTCAGGACTCTTCAAGTCGAGAGCGATGTTGCGACGTCCGCGCAACATGAGGTCGCCTGCAGGTGTTTCAGGCGCAGGTCCACGCACTGCTTGTGCGCGATCGACGCGAATCACTTCTGCACCCATATCTGCGAGCAACATTGCAGCGAATGGACCAGGTCCGATTCCTGCAATTTCAATAATTTTGTATCCGCTCAGTGGACCAGCCATGACGTTTCCTTTATTCGTGAGATGTGAGATGAATTATTTATGCGCGCGACGGGCGTGCGCAGTGATGCTGTCGACGAATAATGGCCACAGAGGCTTTGGAACGTCATGTCCCATGTCGGCGACGAACATGAACGTTGAACCGGGGACGAGTTCAGCAGTGCGCTCGCCACCCGATGGAGTGAGCAATGTGTCATCACGACCGTGAATAACAAGCGTTGGTACATCGAGTTGACGAAGTGCCTCGCTGCGATCTCCTGATGCGTAGATGGCTGCAAGTTGGCGATGAGCACCTTCTGGATAGAAACTACGATCGAACTCGCGTGCTGCGCGCTCACGAGCTTCCTGCAAATCGAAGTGCTTCTTCGAGCACCACACGGCCCAGTTCGCTGCACCCTCGATGTATTGCGCGCGATCTGATGATGGTTCTGCAAGTAACGCTGCCATCGCTTCTTCTGTCGGCGAACCATACGCGAGGTCACCAGGCACCGACATGATGGATGTGAGGCTATGCACACGGTTCGGGTGATTGATAGCGACCGTCTGTGCAATCATTCCGCCCATAGAGGCGCCAATCACATGCGCCTTCTCAATGCCAAGGTGATCAAGAACTCCGATGGCATCGGCTGCCATGTCATGCAATGTGTAGGGCACTTCAACGGTGACGGGGTCACCCATCATTGCTTCCATCGTGACCTTGCCAGTGTCCACCATGACGCCATCGTGCTTGTACGACAGGCCACAGTCACGATTGTCGAAACGAACAACGTGGAATCCAGCCTCAGCGAAGAGGTTCAAGAAATCTTCGTTCCATGCAGTCATCTGTGCGGTAAAACCCATAATCCATAAAAGGGTGGGGTTCTTCGCGTCACCGCGAGTGTCGTATTCAATATTGATGCCAGAGGGCAAGATCACTTGAGCCATTCGGACATTCTCTCAGGTGTGACCACCCTCCGAGCAAGTGGGGATATCAGCCCAGAAGTCGACGCTTTTGTTCAGCAAATTCCTCATCGGTGAGGGTTCCACGCTCCCAGAGTGCTTCCAACCGTTCCAATTCACGGGCTACCCCAGAGAAGCCAGGAGCACGGTCAAATCCGCTGGAATCGCGCATCTCGTGGATTGCTCCATGGATGATCTTCTGCACTTCTTCGGGACGAGCGACAAAAGGAATGACTTGATGGCCCTCTTTGCCACCGGACTCAATCACAATCTTTCCCACACCCATCAGGCGTTCGAAGATTGATTGGGTGAAGTTCACGTTGTCCACGCTGCGAATGGGTATTTCGACGCCACTTCGCGACAGAACTCCCTGACGATCAATCAATCGCTGATCTGTCACCACGAAATACGTGGTCCGCCATTTCACAGCCTCAACGATGAGAAGTGCTGCGGCGACGATGATCGTGGCAACTCCCACATAACGAACCACCGTCTCGAGAAATCCCGAAGCTTTTCCCAGCAGGAAGGTGGTGACAACGAGAGCCCCAAAGAGAAACATTGCTGCAGGACCATAGAACCACCAATGAGGATGGACATCCAGAAGCATCCGTTCGCCGTCGTTCAGGTTCTTCATGGGGAAGGGCATGGGAAGAACCGTAGCAACCGCCTAGTTTCAAGGGGTGCGTTTCATCGGCTCCGACCAAGTGAATCAGGCCCCGACACCTGAGTCCGTCCTTGTGGGGCTTGACGCCGACCAACGCGCTGCCGTCACTGCCCCGGTGGGCATTGTTGTGGTGCGAGCAGGTGCAGGTTCAGGCAAAACAACAGTTCTCACACGGCGCATTGCATGGCGTGCTTTAAACGACACCGCAGACATTGAGCGCACGCTTGCGATCACCTTCACGCGACAAGCGGCCACTGAGATGCGAGCACGTCTTGCACAGTTCGACCTAGAGGGACGCCCCACCATCGGCACGTTTCACGCCGTCGCTCGTCGCATCATGTTGCAGCACTACGAAGACAAAGGACGTCGTGCACCCGTCATCATCAACAACCGCTCTTCAGTGATGTCGATGTGCATGGGAGACGATGCTCGCCGCGGAGGCGTGAACGATGTTCTCAATGCAGTTGATTGGGCACACTCCCGAATGCTCGCCCCCGCCGATGCTGCGAAAGCTCTCGCTGCGGCAGGACAGAATGTTCCTCTAGGCGAGAAACGATTCACTGAGATTTTCGATGCATACGAGAAAGCAAAGAAGAAGCGCGGCGCAGTCGACCTCAATGATTTCTTGACGTATGTCGTGAACGAAGCGGCAAAAGATCCTCGTTACGCCGAGTCCATTCGATTCCAATACCGTCACATCTCTGTCGACGAAGCGCAAGACATGAACCCACTGCAGTACGCCTTTTTGAAAGTCGTGACCGCAAATCAACCGGACCTCTTCCTCGTCGGCGACCCGAATCAGGCCATCTACGGATTCAACGGTGCCGACAAGACTTTGTTCGACACGTTGCCCACGATGAATGGTGCAGCACATGTTGTTGCATTGCCCTCGAACTATCGATGCACTCCAGAGATTGTCCGGATGGCAGTCAGCACCCTTGCCACTGATGGCCAAATTGCCGATGCAGAATCCAAACGTTCCATGGGGGCACCCGTCCTACTACAGCGCTGTTTTTCTGAAACTGAGGAATCTGCGTTCATCACCAAGAGCGTGCTGCGTGCAAAGAGCGGACGCTCATGGAATGACATCGCCGTCCTGGTGCGCGTCAACGCTGTTGCCGATGAAGTTCGTGAAGCACTTTCCAAAGTCGGAGTTCCCATCCGCTCCTCGCGACGTGGTGGCGCTTGGGCACGTGCTGTCGCATCTGCCACTGACCTCACTGGTCGCGAATCTCTCACTGCATGGGCCGCCGACATTCTCGACACGGGCGAATACCAACCAGAAGATGTCGACTACATCGTCGCCCAACTAGTGCGACAATTTCTGGATGACAATCGAGTGGGCTCCGTTGACGGACGAACATTTGGTTCATGGTTGGCAACGTCGGCCGACCTCGCAGAATCAGATGGCGTCGAAGTACTGACTTTCCACGCAGCTAAAGGTCGTGAGTGGTCGTATGTGATTGTTGCGGGCGCAGAGAAGGGCCTCCTTCCCCACCGCGGTGCGCGTGGGCCTGCTGCACGCAGCGAAGAAGCGCGACTTGCTTACGTGGCACTGACTCGTGCAGCGGACGAACTCGTTGTCACATGGACTGACTCACGCAATGGCAAAACAAGCGGGCCATCCCCTTTCCTACCCACCGTGACAACCGAAGTGCCGACGTTCGACCCACCTCCCGAAGAATTACGACGGCGCGTTCGTGCCCACACCATTGGCAACCCGGTGCAAAACGCAATTGAAGAATGGCGTAAAGACACTGCACGACATGCACGCGTTGAACCACATGCAATTCTCTCTACACGCAGTATCCGCATGATGGTGCGTGATGTTCCTACATCAGTTGACGACATCGCACGAATGTCTGACCCGATGTTTGCTCGCCGCCATGGGCAAGCATTACTTGAAGTAATTACTCAGGCTTCTGAGCGCTGAGATCTCTGCCCTTGCGCAGCAAGTGCATCATCTCTGGGGGCATGGACAAGAACAAAACTTCTGCTTCTGCACACAGCGTGTCGCCATTATGAGCAGTGCCCTTCGTGAAGATCTTGCGTCCGTCAATTCGTTCGACCCACCCGCGGAAGTTGATGGTTGTGTGCAGCGGCATTGGCGAGCGATAGGTAATCGCTAATTTGCCCGTCATTCCCGGGCGACCCGTCAGCGACTGAGCCATACCCAGCACCTCATCAAATGCTGCAGCAATGAATCCGCCATGACAATGACCCGGTGGCCCCTCGTATGGCTCCGTGAAGACAACATCGCCGGTAATTGCTCCGAATTCACCCACGGATTCATCGCGTCCCATTTCCATCGGCATCGATAGCGGGTTCATCATTCCGTAAAACGGACTGCGGTCGGAGAAATGAGATTCGGAAGCGGCACTGCCAGGAACTGCATCTGCGGAGAGAAGATCTATTGCTCGTTCTACTTCAGCAATCGCAGCATCAATGTCTGCCACTTCTGCCGTGGACATAAACGACGAATAAATCAATTCACGCATTCGTCCAGCAAGACGCACACGTGCGTGGTCGGCATCGCTGAGTTCCGCATTTCGTTCATGAAACGAAGGAAAAGAAACGGCGTCACCACTCATTAGTCGTCAACCCTGATGAGAACAGGTGCATGGTCACTGGGTGATTCACCCTTACGCGCGTTGCGGTCAATTGCAGTCCATGTGGTGCGTTCATCAACCGAGTGCGAAACCAGGTGGTAGTCAATGCGCATGCCATGACCCTTATGGAAACTGCCACCACGATAATCCCACCATGAGTACAGACCGGCGTCGTCATAGAAGCGGCGGAATGAATCTGTCAGACCGAAGTCAGTGACATGTGCAAGCGCGGCACGTTCTGGTGCACTGACGTGAGTTGCACCGTCAAATTGCTTCACATCCCACACGTCGCGATCCTCGGGAGCGATGTTGAAGTCTCCGCACACGATTACATCCTTGTCAGGAGAGGTCGTTGCGTCGAGATGTTGACGAAGGCGGCCAAGCCACGACAGTTTGTACTTATAGTGATCGTGATCAAGTTCGCGACCATTCGGCACATAACAACAGCTGATCTGGATGCCACCACATGTTGCAGTGATGATGCGAGCCTCTGTGTCTTGCTCAATACCTGGCGCGAAGTTCTGCATCACATTTTCAAGACCCACTTTGGAGATGATGGCGACACCATTCCACTGGCCTTGACCAAAGTGGGCACTCTCATATCCCAATGCAGCCATCGCCTCCGTAGGAAAGAGATCCTGCTTTAACTTTGTCTCTTGCATGCACAACACGTCGGGCTGTACTTCCTGCAACCAGGCTTCGACGCGTGGCAAACGAGCTTTGAGAGAGTTGACGTTCCAAGTAGCAATGAGCACGACTTGACGGTAGTTCGCTTCGGTTCCTCACTAGGAACTGAGGTCTATTTCTTCTTCGAAACAGCCTTTTTCGCGACGACTTTGGCCGACACCTTCTTTGCAGGAGCTGCCTTCTTGACCGTTGTTTTCTTCGCGGCGACGGCCTTGACGGGAGCCGCCTTCTTCGCAACAACTGCCTTCTTTGCAGGAGCAACTTTCTTTGCTGCAACCTTCTTTGCAACGGGCGCTTTGGCAGCCGTTACTTTCTTTGCAGGTGCTGCCTTCTTCGCTGGCGCAGCCTTTTCGACAACTGCCTTAGATGGCGCAACCTTCTTCGAAGACTTATTGCTGGACTTCTTCGCAACAGGAGACTTGATTAACTCTGCGACAACTTCTGGCACACCAAGATCAACACTTCGTCGTGCTGGCGTGTAACCCGACACCATGAGCGTCACTGCATCACCGATCTTGAACAAGTCGCGCGCACTACGAGGCATTGGCTTCGCCATGTTTCGCAATGGGACATACCCGGCTATGTCACCGATGCGAACAGTGACACCGTTTGCCGCATACGAATGCACCACTGCTTTGACTTTGGTGCCCGCAGGATGCTTCTCAACGAACTCGATGTACGCGCCAAGATCATTCGCCATCTCCACAGGCGCTTTCGCAGTTTTCTGTGGCTGAGCAGCTTTCATTGGCGAAGCGCTCTTTTGTGGTTGCGCAGATTTCTGAGGACGTGCACCACGAGCATTTGGTGGCGGAGACTTTGGAATTGGCATCGGCTGACTTGCTTCAGGGCTCGCCATTGGCGATTCCTTCTTCACCACTTTGCCCGTGCGAACCGAACGACGACTGGTGGGTCCACGTACAGGAAGACGTTCAACAAAGACCCAGCCAACAAGCGGCACAGGCTTGCCACCGATGAGACGCCCTTCATCAAACAACCACTTGTACTTGCCGTGAAACTCTTGGTAACTGTCGTTCGAAAGAATCGAAGCATTGGCCTTGTCTGCAATTGCAAGGATGAATGCATCACCGCGACCAACGGCACCGGCAGGTGGAGCGACAAGTTCATTGTTCGCAATCGCAGTTTCAAACTCTGCGCGCTCTTTCTTCGCAATGCGGTGACCAAATGTCGCGTCTACGATGACCGAAATCTTGGCGCTTTTGTACTCTTCCATCAGCGCCTGCACAGCCTCTTCCAATTGGGCAAGGCTGGGCTCAGTGCGGCCCTCTGTGGCGATATTCGAGCCGTCGACGATGATGTGCTTGGTCACCCATTCATTGAACCACCCCCCGCCGACTGGAACGGGGCAATCCGAGGGTCAGGGTCAGTTCCTGCCTCCTCCTGCCCGCCTATCCTGCTTTCCGTGACAAATCAGCCCATTCGAGCCGTTCTCTGGGACTTTGGCGGGGTCATCCTGTCCAGCCCTTTCGAAGCCTTTAACCGCTACGAGGCCGACCGTGGCCTGCCCACGGACATCATTCGTACGGTCAACGCAAAGAACCCTGACGGCAACGCCTGGGCCCTCTTGGAGCGCAACGACATCACCCCTGCCGAGTTCGACACTCTCTTCGCGACCGAAAGCGAAACAATCGGTCACCGCATTCCCGGTGCAGATGTCTTGGCCTTGCTGTCTGGCGATGTGCGCCCCGCAATGGTGCGCGCCCTCGACATGGTGAAAGAGGCCGGCTTTCTCATGGCGTGCCTGACGAACAATGTGGTGGTGACGTCACCCGACCCGACGCCTCGTCAAGCTGAGGTCGCCGCCATCATGCAGAAGTTTCATCACGTCGTTGAAAGCAGCAAAGTTGGCTGCCGTAAACCTGAGCCGCGCTTCTACGAGATCGCTTGTGAGTTGCTTGATGTGCAACCCACAGAATGTGTCTTCCTCGACGACCTGGGCATCAACTTGAAGCCCGCGGCAGCAATGGGAATGCGCACCATCAAAGTGGGTGACCCCACTATTGCGTTAAACGAATTGTCAGACCATCTAGGTCTGCAGTTCTAACTCTCAGTGAAATGAAACAAACACCGGCTTAAAAGCCGGCGAATGTTTCATCCATGAGATCTGCAAGTTCTTGGTCGTGAATTGCCTTTGAACCTGTTGCGGGGCTACCCGATGGCACGCGTGCAACATGACGAAGGTCGAATCCGCGTTCCTTCACGCGCCAGATGAGGTGCTCAACGAAGTGCCATGGACCCATGTTCTCTGGCTCTTCTTGTAACCACACGATTTCCTTCGCGTTTGGATAACGCGAAATCACTTCGTTGATCTGGTCGATGGGGAATGGATAGAGCTGTTCAACACGAACCACTGCAACTGCAGCGTTGCGCTTGTCGCGCTCTGACATTGCATCGTGAGCAACCTTGCCGCTGCACAACACAATGCGCTTCACAGCGTTCTTGTCGGTGACACGTGGATCATCAAGAACTTCCTGGAACGAACCAGAAGTGAACTCATCAACGTGTGAACGACTTTCCTTCATACGCAATGGAGCCTTCGGCGTAAAGATCACCAATGGCTTACGGATGTCGCGGTGAAGCTGACGGCGCAACACATGGAAGTACTGCGCTGCTGTTGTTGCATTAACAACTTGAATGTTGTCTTCTGCACACATCTGCAAGAAGCGTTCGATACGTGCACTGGAGTGTTCTGGTCCCTGACCTTCGAAACCATGTGGCAACAACAGCACGAGACCGTTCTCTTGCTTCCACTTGTCTTCTGCAGCAACCAAGTACTGGTCGATAACAATCTGGGCACCGTTGACGAAGTCGCCGAACTGGCCTTCCCACATCACAAGCGAATTGCGGTTGGCGTAGGAGTAGCCATACTCGAAACCAAGTACTGCGTATTCAGACAACAGTGAGTCATAGACCCAGAAGCGACCGGTCGCACCAGGAACATGCTTTAGAGGAAGGAACGTTGCTTCGTTCTCGACATCGACAAGAGACGCATGACGATGACTGAAAGTTCCGCGACGGGAGTCTTCACCAGAGAGACGGACGTCGAAACCTTCGGACAGCAATGAACCAATCGCGAGTGCTTCACCCACAGCCCATTCGAAATCACCGTCTGCCTGATACGCCTTCTCGCGAGCTTCAAACTGGCGCACCAACTTTGGATGAGGGTTGAAACCCTCTGGGTAGTTGGTGAGTTGATAGAAGATGCGCTCAACAAGTTCCTTGCTGATGGCTGTATTCGCTGGTGGCAACACACCAAGTGGTGCTGGCGGCTTCGCAGCCTTCACCTTTGCCGGCGCATTCTGACGAGTGTCGTCCAAAGCGGTCTGCAACTTGCCTTGGTAATCCTGCAATGTCTGCTCGGCTACTTCAATGCTGATGTCTCCGCGCTTGACGAGATGCTCGACATACAACTTGCGAACGCTGCGCTTTTCTGCAATCGCCTTGTACATGAGTGGCTGTGTGTAGCTCGGATCATCACCTTCGTTGTGTCCGTGCAAGCGGTAACACACCATGTCGATGACGACGTCCTTATGGAACTTCTGGCGGTACTCGTATGCAAGACGTGCAACACGGACGCAAGCTTCAGGGTCATCACCATTGACATGGAAGATGGGCGCCTGCACTGTCTTTGCAACATCGGTTGCATAGATCGAAGAGCGTGCGAATTGTGGTGAAGTGGTAAAACCAATCTGGTTGTTCACCACGAGGTGGATGGTTCCACCCACGCGATAACCATTGATGTCGCTCATCGCAAGACCTTCGTACACGATGCCTTGGCCTGCAAACGCTGCGTCACCGTGCATCAGCACTGGGATCACGCTGTATGCAAGTGCTGGCTGAATGCTGTCTTGCTTTGCGCGCACCATGCCCAACACGATTCCGTTCACGGTCTCGAGGTGGCTGGGGTTTGCCGCAAGTTCAATGTCGATGGAGTTTCCATTTGCCGACACATATGAACCATGTGCACCAAGGTGGTACTTCACGTCGCCGCTGCCCTGCACTGAATCAGAACTTAAGTGGCCTTCAAATTCCTTGAAGAGCTGCTTGTAATCCTTGCCCATGACGTTGACGAGCATGTTGAGACGGCCGCGGTGTGGCATACCGAACACCATGCCGTGCATGCCGTCGTCTGCTGATGAACACAGCAATTCGTCGATGATCGGAATCATCGACTCGGCACCTTCAAGACCGAAACGCTTTGTTCCCACATACTTTGTGGCCAAGAACTTTTCGAATGCTTCCGCAGCATTCAAACGCTCAAGGATGCGCAACTTCTTGTCAAGCGTTGGCGTGAATGTGACACCTTCCAACTTTGACTGCAGCCAACGCTGCTCTTCTGTGTCTTGGATGTGCATGTACTCAACACCAATGGTGCGACAGTACGCATCACGAAGAACTCCGAGGAGTTCATCAAGCTTCATCTTGCTGCTGCCAGCAACGCCGCCAGTGAGGAACTCGCGCTCGAGGTCCCAAATAGTGAGGCCGTAATGCTGTGGGTCAAGATCGCGAGGAAGCTTTGGTTCCTTCCAACGAAGTGGGTCGATGTCAGCAATGAGATGACCACGTACGCGATGTGAACGAACCAACAAGCTGACCTGCATCTGCTTGTGCATCATCGTTTCTTCGCGGTTCATCGGCGAAACGTCAGACGACCACTGCACTGCCTGGTACGGAATTTCAAGGCTGCGGAAGATGTCGTCGTAGAAGCCGCTCTCGCCGAGCAACAACTCATGTACGCGCTTCAAGAACATGCCACTCTCAGCACCCTGAATGATGCGGTGGTCGTAGGTGCTGGTGACAGTCACAACCTTTGACACACCAAGAGTGTTCAAGTTTGTTTCGTCTGCACCTTGGAACTCTGCGGGGTAATCAATGCTGCCGACACCGACGATGACGCCCTGACCTGGCATAAGGCGAGGCACGGACTGCACTGTGCCGATAGTGCCGGGGTTGGTGATGGAGACGTTTGCGCCTTGGAAGTCAGCAATTGTGAGCTTGTTGTTCTTGACCTTGCGAATGATTTCGTCATACGCGACGAGGAATCCGGCGAAGTCGAGTGTGTCGGCATCACGAAGAACAGGAACCACAAGGTTGCGTGTGCCGTCACCCTTGTCGACGTCGACTGCAAGTCCAACGTTGACGTGTGGGTTGCGAATGATCTGCGGCTTCCCTGCTTCATCAATTGTGAATGCATTGCGCATGTTGGGGACGGTGTCGGAGATTGCGCGAACAATGGCGTGGGCAATGATGTGAGTAAACGAGACCTTGCTCATTCCATGGCGAGAGCGGTAGTCGTTAATTTGCTTGCGATTGACTTCCAGCAAACGTGCTGGAACATTGCGGAACGAAGTAGCCGTCGGAACGGAAAGGCTCTTCTCCATGTTGGTAACAATGGCTGCACCAACTCCGCGAATCGGTTCTGGCGTGATGCCTTCAGGAACGGGAACTGCAACGGCGCCACTTGCGGCCGGCGCAGGAACTGCCGCTGGTGCAGATGCAACTGGAGCGGACGTTGCGGGAATCGCAGCAGGTGCAATTGCTGCAGCAGCCGGTGCGGGCGCCGATGCACCGTTGCTAGCGCTGCGGTAATCGCTGAAGAACTCGCGCCAGGCTTCGCTGACAGATGTGGGGTCTGTACGGAATTGTTCGTACATCTCTTCAACGAGCCAAGAGTTGGCTCCGAAGTCCTGCGTGCGGTCAGCGAGATCAGCCATGTTGTTGCCTTAGTTCCTTGCCCTCATGGGCGGTGGGGCGCCTGGGCAAGGCACCACGGACGCCATTGTCCGCGTGACCGATGGTACTTGTCAGGTATGCCTCAGCCGTCCTTTATC
>JBEDFA010000041.1:0-4487 GCA_041175365.1 Actinomycetota bacterium
ATGGGTGGTGGCAATTCCGCGACGAGTGCCCGCATCGTCAATGACATCGTCGTGAAAGAGCGCAAAAATATGCAGCAATTCGATTGCTGCGCCTATCTCATCTGGCTCGCTGCTCTCTGACTGGCCGCCAGCGCCTACCCAGCCCCAATGTGCAAACTGCGGGCGCAATCGCTTCCCCGTTGTTGAAAGTAACTCGATCTCATCAAAGACCACTCCAAGGTCGGCTTCCACGCTGACCCACTTCTCACGTGCAACCTGCAGAGTCCGAGCAAGAACGGAGTCGACTCGATCAACGATGAAAGAGGACCGCATCATTCGTCGTCTTCGTCTTCGAAGTCGTCTTCATCGAAATCCTCGTCGTCGCTCACACCAAGATCTGCCACTAATGCATCCACTGTCATCTGTGCAGATGCAATGCGCTCGTTACACCAATTAATGAGAAACGAAGCACGCTCAACTTTGGTCGATAGAACATCAACATCAACTGAAGGAGAATCAAGCTCGGAAAGAATTGATTCCACTTCGCGCATTGCTTCTGCGTAACCCTTGGGGTCAGCCTGCTGTGTCTTCTTCGTTGCCATTATGCAATTCCTTCTACGGTGCTGGTGATGCTGCCATCGGCAAGCAATGTGGTGATTTTTTCTCCGGCGGAGACATCATCTTTTGAACGCACGACGTTGCCGTTGGAATCACGTGTGATGCTCCAACCGCGAGCCATGGTGGTGGTGGGGTCAAGCAAACGCACAGATGCCGAATGCATTGCAATGCGTTGCGCCTGACGCTCTAATGCGATTCTTGGTCGCGTCACAAGACGTTCAACAGCCATATTGATGCGTGAGCGTGCTCGGACTAAAGAACCTTCTGTCGAGCGGCGGAGTTGGTCGGCGGAATATGCCAACTCACCGAGAAATTCTTCAACGATTGCAATGACGGCCTGAGCACATGCAGTCGGAGTCTTACTTGCCGTATGCGCCATCACGTCCGCGATACTCGTATCAATCTCGTGACCGATTCCTGTGAAAACAGGGTGTGAACACTTCGAAATTGCCATTGCAATTCCTTCATCGTCAAACGCTGCAAGGTCACCCTTTGACCCGCCGCCACGCATCAACAGCACAAGGTCAATGTCTTCACGACGCGAGAGAGTTTGCAAAGCACGGATAATCTGCGGCGCTGCATCATCACCTTGCACGCGCACATCAATGAACGAGACTGAGAAACCAATTCCTGATTCCAAGAGGTGCTGCTGCGCATCCGCCCAACCGGCAGCCTGACTAGAAGAAATGACGCCCAACCGAAGAGGAACCATTGGTACGGGAATGCGTTTGTTGACTTTGTCGACGCCCTTTTCAAGTAGCTGACGCAACAGTTCCTCGCGCTTTGCAGCGATATCGCCCGCCGAGAACTGAGTGTCGACATCAGAGACCTTGAGAGACAACTTGCCGAATGGTGCGTAAAAATCGGGGCGACCATACAAGCGGACCTTGAGCCCGTTCTTTAGTTCAATTCCTTGGTTGCGCAACTTGGCTTGAACATTCTTCAATGGTCCAGCAAAAAGGTTGCATGGAAGTTGCGCCTTAGCACCACCCACATTTTCAATCAGAGAAAAATACGCATGAGGATTCGGGCTCTTGAGACCTTCGATTTCACCTTCGACCCAGACGCCATCGTCAAACGATGCACTCATCACTTGATTCAAGACGCCAGCAAATTGTCCGACGGTGAAGGAAGGGATTCCGTTGACGAATTCAATCTCTGAAGGCATTGCTCACACTCTAGGGAGTTGGTGCGCCACTGCCGAAGGAACCGCCTGCACGAACCTGCGAGGCATATGCCCCATCGAGGGCCATAAGTGCCTCATGGGTTCCTTGTTCCACAATGCGGCCGTTATCGACCACAACAATGCGGTCTGCGTCGTGGATCGTGGACAAACGATGAGCAATCACAAGTGCAGTTCTGCCATGCAAGGCAGCCTCTAATGCTTCTTGGACCAACGATTCGTTTTCGTTATCAAGGTGGCTGGTGGCTTCATCCAGAATCATGATTGCTGGGTTTTTCAGCAACATGCGCGCAATCGCCACTCTTTGCTTCTCGCCACCAGAGAGGCGATAACCACGTTCACCCACGTAGGTCTCGTACCCATCAGGCAATGCAGCAATCGTGGAATGGATTCGTGCTGCTTCACATGCGGCGATTACTTCTTCATCTGTTGCATCTGGTCGTGCGTACAACAGGTTGGCTTTAATGGTCTCATGAAAGAGATGTGGGTCTTGTGTGACGACACCAATGGCATCGTGCAACGAATCACCAGTGAGGTCGCGCACATCCTTGCCGTCGATACGCACTGCCCCGGAGGTGACGTCGTACAAACGTGGAACCAGTGTGGCCATTGTGCTCTTGCCCGAACCGCTGGAGCCCACGACAGCAACTGTTTCGCCTGGCGCGATGTGCAACGAGATGCCCTTCAGAACATCCACGTCGGGATCACCCGAAGTTCCACCCGGAGTTTCGAGTGATGCGACTGATGAGTCGGATGCTGGTGGATAACGGAAGACAACATTGTCGAATTCAATCTCGCCGCGTGGCTCCACCAGATCGACAGCGCCAGGTCGATCAAAAATTGAAACAGGCGCATCAAGAACTTCAAATACGCGATCAAACGACACAAATGCAGTCATCACTTCAACACGTGCGTTCGTGAGACCAGTCAGAGGTTGATAGATGCGAGTCACAAGTGCTGCCAAAGCAACCAATGTTCCTGGGGTGATTGTTTCGGAAACAACAAGCTGTGCACCGATGCCATAAATCGCCGCTGCTCCCATTGCGCCGACAAGACCTAATGCAACGAAGAAGACTCGCCCATACAACGCAGCTTTGATTCCCGTATCGCGAACTCCAGACGCGCGCGATGCAAACGTTTCCACTTCACGTTCGCGACGTCCGAATAGTTTCACGATCATTGCACCAGCGACATTGAAGCGTTCGCTCATCTGCGTATTCATCTGTGCATTGAGTTCCATCTGCTCGCGAGCAATGCCACCAAGTTTTAAGCCCATGCGCTTTGCGGGCGCGATGAACAATGGCAATACAACGAGTGACAACAACGTGAGTCGCCATTCAAGAACGAACATTGCAGTCAAGGTGGTGATGAGAACAACAATGTTGGACACAACACTGCCCAATGTTGATGTCACCGCTGTTTGCGCTCCGACAACATCGCTGTTGAGGCGGCTGATCAGTGCGCCAGTCTGAGTACGCGTAAAGAATGCAATAGGCATGCGTTGAACTTTGTCGAACAGTGCAACACGCAAGTCGTAGATCAGTCCTTCACCAATAGAAGAACTCAGCCAACGCTGTGTAATTGCAAGACCAGCGTCGGCAATTGCTGCAACCACCAAGATGATTGCCAATGTGGTGATCAGGCCTCGGTTCTGCTGAGGAATGGCGCGGTCGAGGATGGCGCGGAAGAGAAGTGGTGGAGCTAGGGCGAATAACGCGGAGGCAACGATTGCACCAAGAAACCCGAAGATCTGCCATTTGTATGGTGCCGAGAATTGCCAAGCGCGGCGCAACGACGCACGCTTCATACGGGCACCTTTCACGGCATCGGCATCACCCGGAAGAAGCATATGAGGACCCATTCGCACCCTGATGAGGCTACGGGGGAACCTACGCCTAGTGTCTTTTAGGTGCTTCGCAAAACACTGATTGCCTCTGTTTTATTGGTCTCGATGGCGGGATGTTCATCCGCTTCCACCACTGACACCACAGCCCCCACGGAACAGTTCACGGCCACGTCTATCAAGCCAGCGGTCGGCGGTTCTATTGAATGGAAATCCTGTTCGGGTGACGAACTTGATGCCACGATGTGCGCCGACTTCAAAGTCCCCTACGACTATGAAAACCCTTCGATTGGTCAATTCACTCTCAAATTGAAGATGCACAAGGCCACCGAACCTTCGAAGCGCGTCGGCTCCATGCTCGTGAACCCTGGAGGCCCCGGCTTCGGCGGCACCTTCTTGGCCGATACCGCAACGTCCTACTTTGGCGGTGCACTCATCGAGGCGTTTGACATCATCGGGTGGGACCCACGCGGAACGGGTGAATCCACACCGTTTGTTGACTGCATTGATAACTACGACAAGTACTTTGCAATCGACCCAACTCCGCAGACAACAGCTGAGAAGACAGCCCTCATCGATGCCACGCGTTTGTTCTCCGAAGAGTGCGAGAAGAACAGTGGGGAGATTCTTCCGTACATCTCCACAAACAACACTGCTCGTGACATGGATGCAATTCGTGCAGCACTCGGTGAAGAAAAGATCACCTACTTCGGATTCTCGTACGGAAGTGAATTGGGAGCTACATGGATCACCATGTTCCCCACCACAGTTCGTGCGGCGGTCCTCGATGGTGCCACTGATCCAGACGCGGATTACATCCAGTCGGGTCTCGACCAGGCAAAAGGTTTCGACTCACAGTTCAAT
>JBEDFA010000042.1:0-8327 GCA_041175365.1 Actinomycetota bacterium
AGAGCGAAGCACGTTCGATTGCTGCTGGGTTGGGCTTGCGCCCTGATCGTCTCGATCTTGCTCTCGGTGTTCTCTCTGGTGGTGAGCGTCGCCGTGTGGAATTGGCACGAATTCTGTTTGCAGGCAGCGACATGCTGCTGTTGGATGAACCAACAAACCACTTGGACATTGATGCAAAAACGTGGTTGCTGAACTTCCTTCGCAATTACAAGGGTGCATTGCTGGTGATTAGCCACGACCTTGAATTGCTGGACGAAGCAATCACGCGCGTGCTGCACCTTGACCGCCCTGATGAAGACGACATTGGTGCTGTGTATGAATACCGCGGTACATACAGCCAGTACAAGCGTTCACGCGCAGAAGACGAAGCTCGCGCAGAGAAGAAAGCAATGATGCAAGCCAAAGAGGTTGCACGCTTGCAAGATGTTGTTGACCGCTTTGGTGCGAAGGCCACGAAGGCAACAATGGCGCACAGCATTGAAAAGCGCATCGCACGTATTGAGTCTGAAGGCACTGGGATGCGCAAGAAGGACCGCGTTCTTAATGTGAAGTTCCCGGACCCGCCGCAAAGTGGTGTCACAGTGTTGACCACGAAGGGTCTCAGTAAGGGTTACGGCGGACCGCCAGTGTTCGAAGATGTTTCCTTCGACATTGGTAGGGGAGACCGCTTGCTTGTTCTTGGTCTCAATGGTGCAGGCAAGACCTCGTTGTTGCGCATTCTTGCCGGAGCAACGGAAGCGAACGTGGGTGACTTCGAATGGGGCTACCAAGTCAATGTTGGGTACTTCGCACAGGAGCACGACACGTTGGATCCCACGCAGTCCTTGATGTGGCACATGCGTCGTGAACTTCCAGTGGGTAGTCCTCTTACGGAAACTCAATTGCGTGCGTTGCTAGGCATGTTTGGCTTGCAAGGCGACAAGGTGTTTCAGGAATCTGGTTCATTGTCCGGTGGAGAAAAGACAAAGCTCACGCTGGCCATGTTGATGGTGGGCCGTAACAACACCCTGCTTTTGGACGAACCAACGAACAACCTGGACCCGCACAGCCGCGAAGCAGTCGCTGGTGCACTGGAGTCCTGGAAGGGCACGATCATCATGGTGAGCCACGACGAAGAGTTCGTTCAGCGCCTCAACCCCACGAAGGTCATCTTGATGCCAGACGGCCAAGTCGACTACTTCAGCAAGGAATGGCTGGACATCGTCAGCCTCTCGTAACCCTTAGTTTCTGGATTTGACAGGAATAGTTACTGAGTATATATACTCAGTAACTATGGCAATTCGCGAAGGACTTCTTGCTGCACTTTCTCACGGTGCACGCAACGGTTATCAAATCAAATCCGATTTCGAGACCATCACTGGTGGTGTCTGGAAACTGAATGTGGGTCAGGTGTACACGACGTTGGAACGCCTTGAACGGGACGGCCTGGTTGAAGTGGATAGCGAAGTTGAGGGGAAAACATACGTCATGACTTCGGATGGACACGCTGAACTTGCTCGTTGGTGGGAGGCAACCGACATCGATAGTCCTCCGCCACGTGACGAGTTGATGTTGAAAATTTTGACCGCTCTCGATGGAGGAAATGAATTTGCTCTCAAAGTTGTCGAGAAACATCGAAGTGTTTTGACAACCCTGTTGCAAGAGCGCCGTCAACACATGCGAAGCAACTCCGAAACGTCGGATTGGTTAGCGATGCAATTAGTCAACGACGCTTTGATGTTCCGAGCGGAAGCAGATCTTCGTTGGTTGGACCAGTGTGAATCCCGAATCCTGAAGTTGGAGAGCACAAAATGATCGCGCCCATCCTGCAATACATCGATGTGGTGAAAAGTTACGGGGAAGGCGAGCTTCAGACCCGGGCTCTTACTGATGTGTCGCTGACTATCAATGCTGGCGAATTCATCGCAATCATGGGGCCAAGCGGCTGTGGTAAGAGCACTCTTCTCCATTTGGCAGGTGGTTTGGAAGATGCAACTGCTGGTCGAGTATTGGTCAACGGCGCGGATATATCCACCATGTCGGGCGCAGAAAAGGCAAAGTTAAGGCGTCAGGAAGTGGGGTACATCTTTCAAAAACTGAATTTGATTCCATCGCTTACTGCAATTGAAAATGTGATGCTGCCGCTTGAGCTTGATCGTGTTTCGAAATCCGAAGCACGAGAAAGAGCCCGCGTAGTCATCTCGGATCTGGGCTTGACACATAACCTCAATAGATATCCCTCGGAGTTTTCGGGTGGTCAACAACAGAGAATCGCGATCGCGCGGTCGCTTGTGGCCAATCGCTCGCTCTTGCTCGCCGATGAACCCACAGGAGCCTTGGACACGGTCAACGCTGATGAAATTATTGAGATACTGGCTCAACTTCCAAAGAAATACAACACGTCAGTAGTGCTAGTGACTCACGAGCCTCGGTTTGCTAGCTGGGCTGACCGAGTGGTGTTTCTTCGCGATGGCCGAATCATTAGCGAGACTCAATCTTCTGCAGTTGTAGAGGGCTAATTTCATGTCGCTAGCATCAAGAATCGCCGTAAGGGAAGTACGGAAACGAAAAGGAAGAACTGCGTTGGTCGCGGTTCTAGTTGCGTTGCCACTCGTGGCAATTTTGATGATGTCCACATATCTCAAGACAACAAATCTGTCGAGTGAACAACAATTTGCACGGGAATTTGGAACTGCAACCGCTTCCTTCGACGGATTTGGATACTTGCCTTCAGATAAGCAAACGATGATTCGTGAAGTTATAACGAGAAATCTTGGCGACAATGTTGGAATGGAGACGTACACCTCATGGTGGCGTCCTCTGCTGTTGGATTCAACCTCGGTCAATGAACAGAAGCGCGGAAAATACATCCGAATTGAAGAACGTACGAGTGACCCGCAAATTCGAAAATCAGTCGTTTCTCTTATTGGTGGCCACTGGGCAACCCGCAGCAATGAGGTTGCTATCTCGGAGTCTCTGGCCAAAACCTGGAAACTTAAAGTTGGAGAAAATCTCACACTTGAGATGCCTCGACTATCGCTAAAGGTCGTTGGACTGGTTCGCACGCACTATCAACTGAAAGACAACGTAATTTTTTCTTCGGCAAATAGCGGACTAGAAGTTGCCAATATCCGGACCAATGCTTCTCTGCTCGTTCAGTCAGATACGCCAATCACTGCACAAAAACTGCATGAAATAACACAAGTTGAGCAAAAGATTTTGGCTAGTGACGGGGACCTCGAAGCCCTTATTGCAGGTGCTCGATTGCCGGGAAGCAATTTGGCGGTGGCACTTCCAGCAGTTTCCTGGCTTGCAGTTCTAACGGTCATCGCGTTTGCAGTGATGTCAATTGTTATCTCGGCGGCATTCGCCACAAGCGCTCGCCGACAATTAACAACTGTGGGACAACTGTCTGCCAACGGTGCATCTGCATCTCTCATCCAACGTGCGCTTGCATTGCAAGGCGCTTGGAGTGGCTTGGTAGGAATTCTGCTTGCAACAGTGGTCACCGTCGTGCTGTTGACATTTAGCCGTAGCCAAATGGAATCATTGGCCGGTTATTCGATTCCGGCTCTTCGACTTCCGACGACTGAATATGTTCTTGCGTCAGTCATCGCGATCTTTGCATCAGTGGGTGCAGCATGGTTGCCTTCACGAACAGCAGCACAAACAAGTGTGCTGAATGCGTTGGCAGGAAGGCGCGGGGAAGCGCCAGTTCGTCGGTCGTTGTTGCCTGCGGGATTATTGTTGTTCGGGTCAGGTGTGGGGCTTGAATTCCTCGTTGCACTTGGCGTGCAGAACTCCGAAGGACAATCAAGTCCGTTTCTGGTGGCTGGAAGTATTGGCGGTTTGCTGATTTTGGCGGGCGTATGTTGCATGGGGCCAGTCATCGTTTCATTGTTCCATTTCATCGGTGAGAAGTCATCGGGTGAAGGGCGGTTGATGGCGCGCGGACTCTCTCGCAATCGTTCGCGAAGTTCAGCGGTTGTTGTCTCTATTGCAACCTTTACTGGACTGGGAATCGCCGTTGCGATGGGGGCATCGTCTAGGGAAGTGCTCTATGACAATTCGTATATCCCTAGAAATGTTGTTGAAGTGTCGTCGAGCAAATGTAGCGAAACCTATGGGGGTCTGCCTTTTGAGTGCACTCCACGTCGAGCTGATGGGGAATTTGAAGATGCTGTCAAAAAGGTTTTGCAAGCAAATGGAAATGTTAAGCAGGTCAGTCTTGATTATGCGGTTGCAAATGGTGTTGATCCAGATTTTTTCGCGAGTGACTTTGGCAAAGTCGAAGGTGAACTCCTTACCGAAAATATCCTGATTGCGAATCCGACAATTCTTGAAATTCTTCAGATGAGCAAACGCGACTTGAAAGAATTCAATGACGTAGGAATTGTCTTTGCCATCGATCCTGAATTGAAAAGGATTTATGATCCGACGAATGTACAGGGCGACTTCAACACGTTGTCGGTTCCTCTGGCACAAGGAATTTTCCAGTACCCCATGCACCAATTACAAGATGATGCTCAATCGTGGGGCCGTTGGAGGATTCTGATGACCGAGAAGCGAGCAAAGGAGGGAGGATTCACAATTTTCAAAGATTCTGCGCGACTTTTCATTGGAGAAAAGAATCTTTCGGAATCACAACTTGTTCAATTGTCTTTTCTTCGTTCGATTGCGGCAGAGAGCCAGCCCGTCGTTTATGACGATCAGGGCGCATTGCCTCGGCCGGGAACTGATTTTGCGTATTCAGATGTAATGCCTCCCATATCGCAAAATTCTGTGCATGCATTCATCGCAGGCAGCCTTCTTGTGCTCGTGTTGCTCATTGTCGCTATCGGATTGTCGTTGATGGCTAGCGAAGGCAAAGATGAAAGAGATATTCTCCTCGCAATTGGTGCTGCACCGACAACAATGTCAAAACTCGCAGGACTGCGAGCACTGTGGTTAAGTGCAGTGGGAATTGCGATTGCGATACCAGTAGCAGTGATACCCATGGTTGTGGTCCTGAAGGCGGGGGCTGATCCAGGGACAGACCCCGTTGATGTTCCATGGTCACTTTTTGCGCTCTTGGGGGGCGTTCCTCTAGTGGCATATATTGCGGCACGAACAACGAGTGCAATTGTTCAGATCGTGCGACCGATTCATGTCTCGAACGCTCAGTTTGAATAGCCCTCCTGATACCGTCAGGGCTTATGAAAATTGGCATTTTTGGCGGGGCAGTAAACGACGGAACGATTGATGATGTCGTTGCCGAGGCCCGTTCTGCAGAGCAAGACGGTTTCGCGAGCTACTGGGCTCCCAACATCTTCGGACACGATGCGCTGACCGCATTGGCCGTCGTTGGTCGTGAAGTTCCTCGTATCGAGTTGGGCACCTCGGTTGTGCCTACATACCCTCGTCACCCACATGCCATCGCACAGCAGTGCCACACCGTGGCGGCCGCTTCAGGCAACCGCCTCACATTGGGTATCGGCCTCAGCCACAAGATCGTGATCGAGAACATGCTGGGAATGTCGTACGACAAGCCAGTGCGTCACCTTCGTGAATACCTCAGCGTTCTCATGCCCTTGTCACGTAACGAACCCGCCAACTTCGACGGCGAGACCTACAAAGTGCATGGCGGGATTGCTGCTAAGGGTTCCAATGGTTTCGGTGTTGTTGTCGCAGCACTCGGCGAGCAGATGCTTCGCGTGACTGCAGCAATGGCTGACGGAACACTCACATGGTGCACCGGCCCCGCGACTCTCTCGGATCACACCATTCCCACGATCACACGCGCTGCTGATGAACTTGGTCGCCCTACACCTCGCGTGATTGCGGCTTTGCCCGTGTGCGTCACCACCGATAAGGCAGCTGCTGCAGAACGCGCCGCCAAGGTGTTTGCTGTGTATGGCACATTGCCTAGCTACCGCGCCATGCTCGACCGTGAAGGTGCAGCAGGCCCAGCCGACATTGCCATCATCGGCACCGTGTCGGAAGTACAAGATCGCATTTCAGCGCTTGCTGCTATCGGAGTTACCGACTTCGCTGCAGTGGAGTTCGGTGCAACACCAGACGAAATCGCTGAAACACGCGCAGCAGTAAAGGGCCTTCTCTAATGGCAACACTTTTTGACACCGTCACATTCGCCCATGGTCCTTCATTGAAGAATCGCTTTATGTTGGCGCCGCTGACGAACTCTCAAAGTGCTGCTGATGGAACACTTTCCGACGAGGAATACCGCTGGCTCACCATGCGTGCTGAGGGTGGCTTCGCACTCACAATGACATGTGCATCACACGTGCAGGCAGTGGGTCAGGGTTTCCCTGGTCAACTTGGTTGCTTTGATGATGCACACATTCCAGGTCTTGCTCGTTTGGCTGAAGGTATTAAGCAGCATGACTCACTCGCTGTTGTGCAGTTGCATCATGCTGGTCGTCGCTCGCCAAAGGAACTCATTGGCACAGATCCAGTGAGCTCGAGCGCGGACGAGAAGATGGGCGCTCGCGCAATGACCACTGCAGAAGTGGAGCAGATGATTGAAGATTTCATCTCTGCTGCGATTCGTGTGCAAAAGGCTGGCTTCCAGGGCGTAGAGCTTCACGGAGCTCACGACTACCTCATTTGTCAGTTCCTCAATGAAGAACTCAACAAGCGTCGCGACAAGTTCGGTGGCACATTAGAGAACCGCGCGCGCGTTCTCTTCAACATTGTTGCCGGTATCCGCGACTGCTGTGGGGAGGATTTCCACATCGCTGTGCGACTCTCGCCAGAGCGTTTCGGCATGAAGACATCGGACATCATTCAGGTGTTCAAGCGTCTCGTTAAAGAGGGCAATGTCGACATGATTGACATGTCGCTATGGGATTGCTTCAAGTTGGGTGCAGATGAAGAGTTTGCTGATCAGCGCCTCATCGACATTTTCGCCAACCTTGAGCGCGGAAATGTGAAGTTGGCTGTTGCTGGCAAGTTGTATTCCGCAGAAGACATGCAGAAGTGCATCGATGCTGGAGCCGACATCGTGGCCGTTGGCCGCGCAGCTGTCACCAACCATGACTTCCCGTTGCAGACCCGCAACAACCCGAAGTTTGTCATGCGCGAACTTCCTGTTCCTCGTGCCATCTTGCGCGAAGAGGGCCTCAGCGACACTTTCATTGGTTACATGGGTAACTGGCCAGGCTTCGCCGAAGCTGAGTAGCTAAGACCATGGGGGCTCAAAGGATCATTCAGTTGGTCAATCCAACTAGTGAGGAACTGAAGAATTCAGTCGTTCTTTTTGAATCCTCACTTGGTGGATCAGGCTTGCATCCCGTTGCTTGGCGAGGATTACATGAATCTGATTCACGTCAGAAGACTGAACCCTTTCCCAAAGTTGAATCTCATGGCTCCTACGTTTTCGGTGTCTTCTCCACGCCCACAGACACAGACGATGCAAAAAGTGAATATTTCAATATTTATTTTGTTGTCAGTACTGAAATGGTTCTTACAGTGCTTCGCGGGCCAAATGAATCTGACTATCCGCGAACTGCTTCCATCACTGAGCGCATTACTCATACCTCAAAAGACGTTGACTCCGAATATGCGCCGGGTGACGTAGTTGTAAAGATTGCGACTGCAGTTGTGGAAGATCTGGAAAATGTTCTCTTCGATTTGCGCCAGCACGCCGATAAAGAATTGGAAGAACTTGAGACCGAACTTTTCGCCTCGAATCAATTGAATAAATCTTCTTCTGATATCGCATCGAGGTATCAGAAGGTCTCCCTATTGAAGTTTGAGATTTTGTCGATGCACACGACGATTGAAGAGACCAAGAATGTTTTCACCGTTCTCGGAGAAACAGGTCCAGACAGCGGGATGATGTTCTTGCCATGGACTTTGAACCAAAGAATTAGCTTGACGGACCTCTTGATGAGGTCACGTAGTTTGAAAGCTCAGCGCGCAGATCTTGAAGATGAAGTGCATCTGGTCTTTGATCGTTTGGAATCAATTGAGAACCAGCGTCAAACAGTTGCTCAACTTCGACTCGGTGCCGTCGCCAGTATTTTGTTGCTGCCGGCACTTGTTGTTGGCTTCTTTGGTCAGAACTTCAATGTCAATCCGTGGAGTGACCATGAGTGGGCTTGGATGTTGAATGCTGGCGGACTTGCGAGCATTGCGATTATTCAGTTCGTCTACTTCAAACGAAAGAAGTGGCTCTAACTACTTGTGCAGGTGTACGGGAGTGCCCGTGCCACCTACTTGATCAAAGAAGTCATTGCCCTTGTCGTCAACGACGATGAAAGCAGGGAAGTCCTGCACTTCGATCTTCCACACTGCTTCCATGCCGAGTTCTGGATACTCCAGCACTTCCACTTTGGTGATGCAGT
>JBEDFA010000043.1:0-2966 GCA_041175365.1 Actinomycetota bacterium
ATGCAGCGGCAACTCAATTAAAAGACAGCAGTTGTTATTCGACGCGCATGCCGGAGATTGCACGAGCAATCACCAACTGCTGAATCTCTGAGGTGCCCTCGAAGATGGTGTGAATCTTTGCGTCGCGGTGCATGCGCTCCACGTCGTATTCACGGGTGTAGCCGTAGCCGCCGAGAATCTGAATTGCTTCTTCGGTCACGCGCACTGCGGTCTCCGATGCGTAGTACTTACTCATCGAACCTTCAGCGTTCTTGAATCCACCATTACGTGCCAACCATGCTGCACGCCAAATGAGCAAACGTGATGCATCAATCTGAGTTGCCATGTTTGCAAGCTTGAACGCAATGGACTGGTTCATGATGATGGGCTTGCCGAAAGCGACGCGCTCCTTGGCGTAGTCCAGAGCGATTTCATAGGCAGCACGTGCAACACCAAGTGCCTGTGCACCCACTGCTGGACGAGTTGCTTCGAATGTCTTCATTGCTGGCTGACCTTCACCGGTACGGCCTGCTTCGCGAGCACGTGCCAACTTTGCGTCGAGCTTTTCCTTGCCTCCAAGTAAGCAACGACCAGGAATACGAACATCATCAAGAACAACTTCTGATGTGTGCGACGCCTTGATGCCGTGCTTCTTGTACTTCTGGCCCATGGAAAGACCCTTGGTGCCTGGAGGAACAACGAAAGATGCCTGACCGCGGCCCTTGAGCGATGAATCAACTGCGGCTACAACAACGTGAATGTTCGCAATGCCACCGTTGGTGATCCATGCCTTTGTTCCGTTGAGCACCCACTCATCAGTTGCTTCGTCGTAAACGGCACGTGTGCGAAGTGATGACACGTCGGAACCTGCGTCTGGTTCGGATACACAGAATGCACCGAGCTTCACATCGTCGGCGGTGCCGTAACACTGCGGTACCCATTCCATGATCTGTTCTGGTGTTCCGTTACCGGTGATGCCAGCAGCAGCAAGACCTGAGCCCATAATGGCCATTCCCAAACCTGCATCGCCCCAGAAGATTTCTTCGATGGCAACGGGAAGAGTAAGACCGGTGGGGTCACTCATTGCATTCATGAGGAAGTCAACGCCATACAAACCGATGTTTGCTGCTTCTTGCACGATTGGCCATGGGAACTCTTCGCGGTCGTCCCACTCTTGTGCGGCAGGACGCATCACGTCTTTTGCGAACTCGTGGATCCAGTCTTTGATTTGCAATTGGTCGTCATTGATTTGGAGGGAAAACTCAGCCATGTCTCAAACTTACTAGCGGGTAAACCGAACACCACAAATAGTCAGGTGTGTTCCTGGTCAACGCCCTCTGGTGCCGATTTTTCGACGTCTCCCTGCTGGCATTTTGCGTGTCCACATCTCTGGAAACCAATCGCAAAAGAGGTGTACTTTGAGCATTATTGAGAACGAGCGGTGGATTCTTCACACTCGAGTCCGCACCCTCCTAGGGGAACAGGCAGGAGACATTCTGATGGAACATTTGCCACCGGCAGGATGGTCTCAACTTGCCACCAAGGACGACGTCACGATGGCCAAATTGGAACTCCGCGCTGAGATGGCTGAGATGAGGGCAGAACTAAAAGCTGACATCGCGGACGTTCGCATTGCAATGGAAAAAGGGTTTCGCGCGCAGACCTGGAAGATGGTTGCGGCGATGACCGCATCGCAAGGTGTCTCTGTGGCCATCATGGCCGCAATGGTGAACTCGCTGCGCTAGTTACTGCGCTTCAACAAGTGCAGGACGAGTGATGCTCCACACCGCAGCAATTGCAGCCACGATCAGCACACCACTGACTGCGAACGGCGCACTGATTCCCACCTGGTCAAACAACACGCCTGCCATCACTGGGCCGGCGATGCGACCAAACGCTGCTGTGCTCTGCTGATATCCCATTGCTTCGCCACGACGCTCTACTGGCGCAAGTTCTGCCACCAGAGAACTACCGGACGGACCTGAAAAACCTTGACCAACGGACAGCAAGAACAATGCAATAAACAAAACGGCCCATGAAGTTGCAACGCTCAACAACAAAAGTCCGATTGCAACAAGAGAGAGTCCGACACGCAGCAACTTGCGCGAACCCCACTTTGCGGTCATTGGGCCAATGAGTCCACCTTGCACAGCTACCAAAGTGATGCCAACAAATACAAACACCAAAGATGCGGTGCCGCTGGTGAACCCAAAGTGTTCGTTCTCTTTACCCCACAGTGAGAACGTTGATTCAAAGCCGGCGAATCCCAACATGGACAAAAAGCCCACGATTGCAAAACGCTGAAGAGCCGGTGTTAACGCACCACGGCGACCATGCGTTGCAGGAATGTGCGATGTGTCTGGTTTAGTTTCAGGCAATCGGAAGATTGCAACAACAGCATTCACCGCAGCAATCGCGCCTGCAACAAAGAACGGAACATGTGGCCCACCTAATGCAGCAAGTCCACCAAGTGCAGGTCCAACAACGAAGCCCACACCAAATGCAGCACCCATCATGCCCATCAATTTTGCGCGCTGTTCGGGTGGCGCAATGTCGGCCACTGCACCTTGTGCAACAGCAACACTGGCGCCTGACGCACCATCAAGAGCACGACCCAAAAACAACACCCACAATGCACCAGCCGCACCTGTCACAACACTGCCAACGGCCGTGCCAATGAGCGAAAAGATAATGACGGGTTTACGACCGACGCGATCAGAGATACGACCCAGGATGGGGGCAAACAACATCTGTGCAACCGAGAACGTTGCGAACATCAAGCCAACTTGAACGCCGTTTGCACCAAAGGTTTCTGCGTAATGACCAAGGATAGGAACCACAATGCCGAACCCAACAAGGTCGAGCGCGACTGTTGTCCAGATTGTCCAATAGCCCGCTGGCATGGGCGTCCGTTCGCGCTTAGCCACGACGAATGCGCGTACCTTCCTTGAAGGTTTCAACGAGATATCCCGCTGCTTGCAATTCAT
>JBEDFA010000044.1:0-9978 GCA_041175365.1 Actinomycetota bacterium
GTGGGTTCGATGCCGGCGAAGAACACGGCGGAACCGTCTCTCTAAATCAGGCGATGAAGAACTTAAAGGTTGCAAGTGCAGCGATATACACAAACAACGCAAGTCCCAGACCTGTGTAGAAAAGGAAACTAAAGATCTTGCTATCGAACTTCAAGTGCATGAAGTACGAGACAACCATCACGAACTTCACGACCATCATGATCATCAGTGATGGCATGAAAAGCGGTCCGAAGTCCACGTAGTACGTGGAGACTTCAAGTGCCGTGATCGCCGCAAGAATGAGAGCAATCTTGATGTATCCGGCATCTGACATACCGTGATCGTGATGTTCAGCTGTTTCGCTCATTGTCGCCTCCGACATCAGGATGGAATCAGGTAGACGAGCGTGAAGATAATGATCCACACGACGTCAACGAAGTGCCAATAAAGACCGACAAGCTCAACGACCTCTGCCTTATTGCCAGTGATCTTGTTCTTGCGAATGATGCCCATGGTGGAGAGCAACATGATGACTCCAACCGACACGTGAATACCGTGGAAACCGGTGAGCGTGTAGAAGCTGGAACCAAAGAGGCTTGTTGAGAATCCAAGACCTTCACGGATGAAGGTAGTGAATTCATACACCTGGCCACCAATGAAGGTTGCGCCAAGAACCGCTGTCACTGTGAGCCACAGATTCGTACGACGGTCATCGTTGCGCTGAGCTGAAGTAACAGCAAGCACCATTGTGAGCGACGACATCAACAACACGAAACTGCTGACCGAAGTGAACGGAATGTCGAAGATTGCTGACGGGTGTGGGCCGTCAGAAACACGACCGCGATACAGCATGTAGGTGGAAATAAGGCCACCGAAGAGAAGGCACTCAGAGCCCAAGAACAGCCACATTGCCAACTTGTTATTGGTGAGGCCGGTCGAGGTTTCGTGACCGTGATCTGACGCGTGGTCAGCAGTGTGTGTTGCTGTCTCAGCCAAGGGGAGCAATCTCCTTCGTGTTGCCACCATTCTCTGATGGCTCAAAATCAATCTCTTCAGCAACGGAAGGCTCAAGGACCCATCCGTACGCAGAGAACAGTGTGATGGCGAAACCAATCACCATCATTGGGATTCCGTAGATGATGCCCAAACCAAGAACACCAACACCAACCGACAAGAGAATCGGCCAGTAGGAAGGCGATGGCAGGTGGATGTGTGCATCCGCTGCATCTTCTTCTGCACGCACTAGAGCGTCGCCTTCGGCAACTTTCTTCATCGTGTGAGTTGCAGTGTCTTCTTCATACTTGCGGTGGAAGAACTCATCGAGGTGATGAACCACAGGAATGCGATCGAAGTTATGAGCCTTTGGAGGGCTGGTGGTCAACCACTCGAGGGTACGAGCGTCCCATGGGTCAAGCGGAGCCTGCTCCTTCTTACGTGCCGTTACCACCACGTTGATGAGGAAGAAGAGAACGCCAACAGCGAGGATGAATGAACCAATCGATGCGACGAGGTTCCAGAAGCCGAGGTTGAAGAAACCTTCACCGGCACGTGCTTCTGTCCATACGTACATACGACGTGGCTGGCCTTGCAAACCGAGAATGTGCATCGGACCAAATGTCATGTTCATACCAATGACCATGAGCCAGAAGTTCCATGAACCGAGCTTTTCGTTGAGCATCTTGCCGAAGACTTTTGGCCACCAGTAGTAGAAACCAGAGAAGAGACCGAACACCATTCCGCCGAACAACACATAGTGGAAGTGAGCGACGATGTAGTAGGTGTCTGTCTGCTGGGTGTCCGACGGTGCGATGGAGTGAGTAACACCAGACAATCCACCGACAGTAAACAAGACAACAAGACCAATCGCGAACTTCATCGCGGTGGTGTACCAAAGCTTGCCGCCCCACATCGTGAGCAACCAGTTGAAGATCTTCACACCTGTAGGAATTGCGATGGCCATTGTTGCAACGGAGAACACAGCAACCGATACAGGTCCAAGACCCGAGGCGAACATGTGGTGAGCCCACACGCCGAATCCAACAAGTCCAATCGATGCACCCGAGAACACCACGAATGGGTATCCGAAGAGTGGCTTACGTGCGAATGTTGGCAACACTTCCGAGATAATGCCGAAGGACGGCAGAATCAACACGTACACCTCAGGGTGACCGAAGATCCAGAACAAGTGCTGCCACAGAAGTGGGTCTGCACCTTGCGATACGTCAAAGAATGTTGCACCGTAGGAACGCTGCAACATGAGAAGAACAAGTGCCACGGTGATCACTGGAAGTGAGAACACCAAGAGGAACTGAACAACAAGAATCATCCAGGTGAAAACTGGCATCTTCATGAGGCTCATACCTGGTGCACGCATGTTGAGAACGGTGACGATCAAGTTGATGGAACCGAGAAGAGATGCAACACCCGCAATCTGCAAACCAAGCACCCAGAAGTCAACGCCATGCGAAGGCGAGAAGATCGGGCCAGAGTTTGGTGCGTACATGAACCAACCACCGTCAGCTGCGCCACCGAGGAACCATGATGCATTCAGCACCAGGCCGCCAACGACGAGCAACCACAGTGACAATGCGTTGATGCGTGGGAACGCAACGTCGCGTGCACCGATCTGCAATGGCAAGAAGTAGTTAGCAAATGCACCAGCCATTGGCATGGCGAACAAGAACACCATGGTGGTGGCGTGCATTGTGAACATCTGGTTGTACTGGTCGGCGCTCAAGATGCGTCCGTCCGGCATTGCGAGTTGCAAACGAATGAGCAACGCTTCAACGCCACCAATAATGAAGAACACCATGGCGACAACGCCGTACATGATGCCGATCTTCTTATGGTCAACAGTGAAGAGCCATTCGCGCCAGCCCTTGGTATCCACTGGGCGCTTCACAGCACCAAGTGTTTGTTGTGGGGTGACCACTGCTGGAGTGGCTACCTCTGGTCGTTCAATAATCGCCATTGTGATCTCCGATTACTTCAGCGTCGATAGGTAGGCAACGAGCTTGTCGATGTCGTCCTCAGTGAGTCCGAGATTCGGCATACCGCGGTACAAGCCATTGGTCTTTTCAAGTTTTGCTGGGTCTGCATACATCGGCTTCATTGCCGGCGCATTGCGCAACCATGCACGCAAGTTCTTCTCATTGAGGCAGTCAGAGGTGACACCAGCGAGATACCTCGCGCCGAACTCTTCTGACTTTGCGTTCCACACATCATCGCGACACTTCTGGTTCACCAAGTCGAACATGGCGCCAGCAAATGTGTTGCGGGACATGAGATGCGAGAGGTTGGGCGCCGCACCCGAGTAGACGTTTTCATCTGGTGCAGAAATGATTGCCTTGCCATTTGCATCCTTGATGCCATTGACCTGGTGACAACGTGAGCACTGGTTGATGAAGACGGTTTCGCCTTCCTTCGCCACGGTTCCTTCTGCAGGAGATGTGTATGCCTTCTGCTGGCCAGCAACCCACTTGGCGAAGTCTTCCTTCGACAATGCAATTGCTTCCATACGCATGTTGGCGTGAGAGAGACCACAGAACTCGGTGCACTGACCGGCGTAAATGCCTGGCTTGTCTGCCTGCAAGCGCAACAAGTGAATACGTCCAGGAACTGCGTCCTTCTTACCGTTCAGAGCTGGAATCCAGAATGAGTGGATGACGTCGCGGCTTGTTTCGCGCAACAACACGTTGGTTCCCACAGGGAACACCAATTGGCCAGAAGTGATAATCGGCTGCGAAATTCCCTGATCAGTTTGAACGGGGTAGTCGTATTCCCACCACCACTGCTGACCAGTGACGTTGATGATCATTTCAGTGTCTTCAGTTTCAGCAAGATCCATGATCGTGCGGAAAGTGAAGACACCAACGACGGTCAAGATCAGAGCAGGGACAATCGTCAGGATGATTTCAACGATGGGCTTGCCATGTGACTGAGCAGGAATTGCCTGACCCTTGTCGCGGAACTTGATGAAGATGTAGATAGCCAAGGCTGTGACGAGGACACCGACGATTCCAGCAATCGGGAACACGATCTTGTCCAGAGCATTGATCTTTTGAGCATTGTCACCAGCAGGCTTCCAAATGTCTTGGGGTGCATTCTGAGCACAACCGGCCAGAGCGATAGTGCCTGCAACACCGGCAAGGGTGGTGGCGATACGACGACGCGAGTTCTTCACGTGGCTCACGGTATCCATTGCGTTCTCCGTTGTATATGGCTGCGGGGTGTGGCTCACGGCACGACCACCTTGATTTCACCTTCAACACCTGGCACCGTCAATGTGTACGGCGACTCAGGGTTTGATGGCTTGGGGATCTTGACCGTTAGAACTTGTTCCTGGTTTTCACCAGTGAGCTGTGTGCAGGTGCCGACCTTTTCCATGACGTCAGTGGTGCCGACCTTGGCTTCACCAAGGTTTGCAACCAAACGACGGTCTTCTTTGTCAAGGTTGCGGAACAGGATGCTCGTTGCATTCGAACGAGGGATCGTGATTGTGTCAACGTCCTTTGGCATTCCGACCAACTGAGCGACGACTTTTCCATCGCGCACGAAAACAGTGGCTGTCACAGCAGAGCGCAATGACACCGTGTTGTTGGCGTGGTGGTCGTAGTGCTCCGAAGCCTCTTCACCACATTCGCGATGTGATGCTGCATATGGTTTCTCTTCCGCGACGACTGCAAGTTCATGACGCTCGCCATTGATGCCACTGACGACACCGGCAACCGCAAGAACGAGAACACCGACAACAACGATCAACGTCGTTGCCTTACCGCGCAATGCTGGCTTGGTGCCAATGAGCACGCCTGCAACAAGAACGCATGTTGCAGCAACCATGAAAATGATCGTTGCTTGGTCTTTCGAGACCGTCAGCATGACTCGCGAGAACAGGAATGCAATGACGCCGAGAGCGACCGCTGCCAGACCTGGGTAGTCAAGTGCACCGACCGCACGATGACGCACGAATTGATTGAACTCTGAATCAGAAGATGCGCGTTCTGCCCAGTCCTGAATTGTCCACTCAACGCCGCCACCGACGAGGACTGCAAGACCAATCACGAAAACGATTTCGTTGGTAGCAATACCCAACAATGTGAGAGCACCACCGAGCGCGAAAACAATTGGCCAGAACGAAGGTGCTGGTGCATCTGTATTTGCTTCAACAGCCTGTGCCACTGTCTCTGCATCACCATCGCGGGTGAAGAACGAGAAGCCAGTGATGACTGCCGCATTCAGGAACAAACCGAAGAGTGCGTATGCACCAAGGTCTGAAGGATTAACGAGGAAGCAGTACAACACAGCCGACACGAGTGCGAGACCCGTGAGGCCGAGGAAGTACTTGGAGCCTGGAGTAAACATCTGGACCTACTTCTGTACGTACACGAAGAACCACACGGCGGTGAAGGCCGCCGTGAGGAAGTACCAATACAACGCGTGCGCTGAGACGACTTGTTGGTCATCGTCGCGTCCGCCAACCGAACGGAAGAAAGTAACTGCGGTGAACGCCAAACCGATGGCTACGAGCGCCAGCATTGTTCCGGTGATCGCGTAGAACATCGTTGCGTATGCGCCTTCGGCAAGTACAACTTCCATCTGCGCATAGACCGCTACTTGAGCATTGACAATTGCGATTCCAATGACGAACACAACTGCGAGTGCGAATGAACGGTGCTGGCTATCGCGACGCTTTGCGGAATACACAGCCCACTGTGCCATCAATGCGGCAACGGGGAATGTTGCGAACATCGTGTTGGCAGCAACTTCTGGAACAGTGACGTCCTTCGGCAACCAGTCCTTGATGATCTTGAGACCGTCCGATGAAACACGTGTTGGCGCACCTGCACGGAACTTCATCCATATTGCGAGCATGCCTGCAATAACCATGCCTGCTGATGCAGCTGCAAGCGCTGTTGCAACAAACACCTGGCGGCGTGGTGACTGTGAGGGTGCGGAAGGCAATGCCAAGGTCATGCCGATACCTCCTGTGAAGGCTTCGCATCGAGAACTGGTTCGCTAGACGAAACCGTTGCGAGTGAAGCGAAGTTATTTGCTGGTGCTGGCGATGGGATCGACCACTCAAGCGTGTGTGCATCCCATGGATCATCAGATGCGCCAGCTCCGGCACGAACAGCTGCAATCAAGAGCGCGACGTACGCGAGAACGGTGAGGACGATCAGTGTTGATCCGGCAGCGGACGCAACATTCCAGAGTGCAATCGGTCCGTCGTAATCAAAACCATTCACTGCATGTGCTGGCTGATTTGCGAAGCCGGCGATGTAGAGCGGAAGAGATGAAAGCACTGTTCCGATGAGACCGAGTCCTGTGAGTCCAAGAACTTTCTTGTCATCAAGAACGACGCCCCAGAGCTTCGGTGCCCAGTGAGTCAATGCACCAAGCGCAACAAGCAATCCACCGTATGCGAGATACAGAATGACGCCTTCGCCAAAGGCTGTACCCGAAAGTTCGGCCTTATCGATGTTTGCAAGGAACGATCCGGCAACGCCCGCAAGAATCATGAGTGCACCAAGAATCGCAAAAGCGAAAGATGCGCTGACCTTTGGACGGCCTTCCTTCAGAGAGAGAAACGAGACAGCGATGGTGACAAAGACACCAAGCAATGGCAAGCCGTTGGTGAGCAAGAACAACACGGTGCTACTGAGCTTGTCGTTGTTGGTTCCGCTGAGATCAAGTACGTGGTTTGTCTGAGTGACTGCACCAATAAGAGCGGTGGAGATGAGTGCAAGACCGACAAGAACAATCGGGCGTTGTGGCTGACGAATGCGACCGGCCACTGGTGCGATTTCAGCGAGCACACCAAGAGCCATGATCACAAACACGAAAGTCTGTGGTGTTGAGTAGACCCAACTGAGCCAGGTTTCCATTCCCTTGCCGCCACCGAATGCGACCTGCGCATATGTGTGGTCGACATAGAGATAGATGATGCTGCCGATTGCCACTGGCAAGCTGAGCAATGTTGCAATTGAGCCAACAAGTGCAGACCAGGAGAATGCAGGAATCATGTCAAGAGACATGCCAGGCGCACGTGATGTGAGGATTGTCGTTGCAATCGAAATTGATGCTGCAAGCAATCCAACGACAAGAAGTCCTACTCCCAAAAGGAAAAGGTCAGCCATGTCTGCATTGCCGCCATTAGGACCACCATTTCCAATGATGGAAATGAGCACGAGTCCGGAGCCGAAGAACCATGCCCAGAAGCCGTACTGCGCCAAACGTGCGAAAGAAATCGCTTTCGAACCAACCTGCATTGGAACGACTGCGATTGCGATTCCGATAAAGAGCGGTGCGATGAGTCCGAGAACGAGAACGTGGCGGAACAACCATGACAGTTGAAGCGCAGCATCACCGCTGAAGATCTGCATGCTGGATGGGCTCATTCGTTCCAAGCCAAAGATCGCGCCGAGGACGGCAACTTCTATTGCATGAACGAGTGACCAACCGATGAACAGTCGACCGATCTTTTTGTGATCGCTACTGGTCACCCATTGGCCGACTGAGGCGACAACGGACGAGCCAGAGCTCTTGGGCGATGCGCCGACATGAGTGTCGATGGTGGTCATTTTCGGATGGTCTCCTGGTGACACCCTTTGGCCCTAACGGACTTTGGGGGTGTGTGCGCCTAGATGTAACGCACTAACACTAACCACCCGCCCCGCACAGAGGGTAAATCCTCGGTGCCCTTTTAATTAGTGCAATTGCGCAATCTCAGCGGACGAAGACGTCAACGGTGAGGGCGAGGAAAAGGACCGAGATGTAAGAGATCGAGAAGGAAAAGAGCTTCATCGAGGCCGCAGGGCTATCAGTTCTGCCAAGTGCGATTGTGCCCCAGAGGAACGCGATGCCCAAGACGGCGGCAGAGATGCCATAGACCCACCCCATATCGCCCACCGGAACCAGGACAAGGCTGGAAATAGTTAGTGCAATTGTGTAAAGAATCATCGACCGAATGACTTTTTCGTGGCTTTCCACGACGGGAAGCATCGGAACTCCGGCTGCCGTGTAGTCCTCACGGTGCTTAATGGCCAGAGCCCAGAAGTGAGGCGGCGTCCACAAGAAGATCACAATGAACAAAAGCCATGGGGTCCAGGCCAAGGAATTGGTGACAGCGGACCAGCCCACGAGCACGGGGACTGCCCCGGCGGCTCCACCAATCACGATGTTCTGCTTGCTGGTGCGCTTCAACCACAAGGAATAGATGAAGACGTAGAAGAAGGTGGCAGACAAGGCCAAGCACGCCGAGAGGAAGTTCGCGCCCGCCCACAGGACAGCAAACGCGAGGATTTCTAGAGAAACAGCGAAAATCAACGCATTCCGTGGTGCGATCAATCCGGTCACAAGTGGTCGGGTCTTCGTGCGCTCCATGAGGGCATCAATGTCACGATCGATGTACATGTTGATGGCATTGGCGCCGCCTGCTGCCAAAGTGCCGCCCAACAAGGTGATGAGAATCAGACTGAATGCGGGCCATCCACCTTCAGCAACCACCATCGTGGGCACCGTAGTGATGAGCAATAACTCAATGATTCGAGGCTTTGTGAGCGCAATGTAGCCACCGATGACCGAGCGAGGAGCACGACCAGAATTGTGTCCGCGGCCAGTAAGGCGCGAGGGGACAACGGGGCGAACATTGAGGGGCACGGTCATTCATCGTATGGGTGGCAAGCAAAGACGACCAATCGGCAGCACAATGTTTCCGTGTCATTCCTCACAGCGCCCGACTTCGGACAAGGACTTCCCTTGGCCTCGGATACCCAAGTGGCGGAACCAGAGGTCAGTGAAACACCAGAAACAGACTTGCCGTGGATTGTGTTGGTGTGGAACGACCCCATCAATCTGATGTCGTATGTGTCTTTCGTTTTCCAGAAGCTCTTTGGGTATTCCAAAGAAAAGGCAGACCTTTTGATGTTGGATGTGCACGAAAAAGGCCGAGCCGTTGTGTCGAGTGGTTCCCGTGAACATGCCGAAATCGATGTTTTCCGCCTGCATGAACACGGTTTGTGGGCCACCATGCAGAAGGACTCATGAGGAAGCGAAAGAAGGCCGGACCTGTTGAGTCATTGGGTGATGGCGCCTTTCGCATCAATCTGTCCGAAGATGAGCGCGAAACGATGCTTCGGTTCGTTGACCAGCTGGAAGAAGTTCTGACGGCCGAACACACGGACCCCCGCCTCCGACGCCTGTTTCCCACCGCGTATCACGAGGATCCAGACCTCGATGCCGAGTATCAGGGCTACATGAGAGATGAGCTCAGCCAATCTCGGGCCTCATCCATTGCCACGGTGCGAGAAATTCTGGGATCTGAAAATCCCATCGCTGAGTCACAGCTGTATGCCTTCATGATGGTGCTCAACAGCCTCAGACTCGTACTGGGCACGCTTTTGGGAGTCTCAGAGGACGAAGACACAGACGATATTGAAGAAGATGACCCCTCCTTTGGCCAGGCCCAGCTCTATGGATATTTGGGCTGGTTACTGGAATGGACAGTCGACACGTTGTCTAACGGCTGAAACTCCCTAGATTCAAGGGGCGCATATGCGCACTCCTGCCGATAGTGTTTTATTGCTCTCAACCGGAGTCGTTCTAGCCCCCATCGTCTAGTGGCCTAGGACACCACCCTTTCAAGGTGGCGGCACGGGTTCGAATCCCGTTGGGGGTGCAAAGTGACCAAGTGGTTTCCACTAGGTCCCGTGGTGAAGTTGGAGTTCACGCCGGCCTGTCAAGCCGGAGGTCGCGGGTTCGAGTCCCGTCGGGACCGCCATCAATGGCGGATCGTCATTGTCTTGTTGATCAGCCGGAGCAATCCGGCGATCTGCACGGTCGAGTAGCTCAGTTGGCAGAGCACACGCCTGAAAAGCGTGGGGTCACCGGATCGACGCCGGTCTCGACCACCATCTACGACGACCTTCGGGTCGTCGTTTTTGTTTATTTCGTCTCGGTCAGTCTGACGAGAGTTTCTTGCGCCACCGTCGCAACATGTGT
>JBEDFA010000045.1:0-10305 GCA_041175365.1 Actinomycetota bacterium
AAGCCATCAGCGGTCATTCGATTAACTTGATTGAAAAAGCAGGTGGGACCACCTGTCCAAATGCCAAAAGATTGCACTCCAAAGACCTTGCTCGTACTCGAGCTAAACCAAGGCCCCCCAGAATCACCGCCTTGGCAGGCGTTTGATCCGTCCGATCTGGTCGCTTTCACATTTGTAATCATCCGATTGAAATCAGAATCATAATTTTGATGCGAGAGACTCTGGACAATCATCGAACAACGTGCGCCAGTTACATAGCCCGAGATACAAAGAGAATTCCCAACCACAGGTGTTGCCCCACCAGCACTGGTTCTCACACTCGGGCAACACGGATCTGTGTAGTAATTCGGCGAATATGAGCTTGAGACAATGAATCCCCAATCATCTCCATTGCCATAATTCCAAGAAGAAAATGCTCCATAAAAGGAATAACCCGAGTACAAATTCCCACTCCAAGGATTTCTTTCGCGACAATGGCCCGCAGTCGACATGCCAACAGCACCATCAGAAATACGGCGAACCTTAAAGCCGGCGGTGCACGCTGGATCACAGCTGTTGTCGTTGCCGTATCTAGCGCCGCCGTAATGCGGCGCAGTATCCGCACATCGAACAAGGGGCACAGGCACTTGAGAACCGACTAACACTTGAATAGGAAGATTAGAGAGCGACTGTTCTGCGGCAATTCGTTCAGACAATTCTTGAGAATCAGTTTCAATCTTTGCTGCAGAATGCAATTCATCAACCGAGATAGATAATTTCACGCCGGGTTTCTCAGTTGTCACCCAGGTTGAAATACGTTCCACAATGCCGTCGAGCTCCGCCCGACTTCTGCAGCCTCTCTGAATCTCAACGGACAAGTAGCCCCTAAGTTCCTCAACTGCAGGCATGATCACGTCCGAATCGACTTCAGGCCCGATGACAAAAATGAACTGATTTCTTTCAAGATCAATATGGGCGCCTACGACATCAATGTGAAGTTGATTGATGGTTTTCCAGAAATCTTCGATCGCAGATTGTGTCTTCGAGTTGCTAATCCAATCTGATCCAGAGTCAAACACTTCGCCCTGCTTGACTGGCGAAGGTTGCGACATTTGTGAAGTACTCACACCTAACTGGTGGCATACAGTCAACGTGATTCCGTTCGCAGAATCATCGGGTTTTGCTTTCGTTTTCAACATTACATCGGAGGCCGACGCGCTCATCCAATGTGCTGCAGTAAGAGAGAACAGAAGTGCAACTGCCCCAATAAACGAAACTTTTCTTTTTCCCACTACTACCTCACTCATAAGCCGGTTAGTAGTAAGTGTCCGAATACGTCTGAAATTGGACAAAGAATTTCAAATTCTTCAGGAAGTTCTGTAAATGTTAGAAAAGTGGGGTGAAGACGAATTCCGACAATGACGCCAACAAGGCAAATTTTCGTGAAATAGTTCGCCGATATGAGCCTCGACTTCGTGCATATTTGCGGACAATCGCCTCAAAAAACCTAGACCTTGACGAGATAGTTCAAGACACGTTCGTGATTGTCTGGAAGAAATTTGATTTCTTGATGAAATCTGAACAAGATTCGCGGTTGCATTTTTCTTGGATTTGTGGCATTGGATCACGCGTTCTACAGAACGCCGAAAGATCTAATGTTCGACATTTCAATCGCCTCCAACGACTAGGTCATGAGAGATCAACTGAGAGTCCTTCCGAAACATTCTCAGCTGAGATTTTGGAAAGGTTGAAATTTGAGAAGAAAATCGCTCCACTTTCTGTGGAAGACCGAATGATTGCGGTGCTCATACTCTGGGAAGATGCAAACGTGCAAGAAATTGCTGCAACTTGCAACTGCAGTGACGCTGCCGCTTACAAAAAAATACAACGAGTGATTTCAAAATTGAGGGAGGTATACCGAAATGAGTAAATCAGATGAATTCGAGTCTCTTCGCAATAGCCGACCGACCGACGCTGAAGTTCAACAAGGTGGCAAAGCAGACCGAGTATCCGACTACGTTCTTTCTGCAAGAAATGCTGCTAGCAGCGGTCGATATCCAGCAAAATTTCTGACCGCAGCAGCCGCAATATTTCTAATTTCCGGAACTATCGCAATAGCGAAAATTGTTGACTCTCCTACTCAGAAATCATCTATCTCCACCAACTCAATTGCTCTTCCTTCCACAACGGAGGCCCCATCCCCCCTGTCTGGTGATCAGTTCTACACATTGGTCGAGGTTCAGTTCCTCAATTCCTTGGCGTTAGTGGCCCGCGACAAAAACTGTCATACAGGTTCTGAATTAGAGCAATTGATTAACAAATCAGCGACAGAGTTCAAAATCAAAGGATGGCGCATCTCTGATGGAGTTGCCATCGATGATTCACAGTGCAAGATGATTCATATTGAATCTCGGTCGCGAACAATCACAATCATCCCGCAACCAACTTGTACCGAGAATAAGAAATATCTCTGCCACGATTAGTTATACGCCGAGGTTCCAGGACTTGCGATGCAAGTCAGTGACTCCATGCGTTTTGATTGCATCGGTATGCACCGCCGCGCCGTACCCCTTGTTGCCTTCCCACCCATAGTGCGGGAACTGTTCGTGCAACTGCGTCATCAAGGTGTCGCGTTCCACTTTGGCAATCACGCTGGCAGCAGACACACACGCGCAATCTTGGTCGGCTTTGATGCGTGTCACGATGCGCGGTCCGCCTGCTTCTTCCATCAGGAACGAAGTGTTGCCATCCAAGATCACCACATCGGGCGTGATGCCCAAATTCTGTAATGCACGGCTAGCGGCCAAACCCAAAGAAGTCACGATGCCGAACTTGTCAATCTCTGCAGCAGTTGCAGAACCCGTTGCCCACGCAATGCCCCACTCTTTCGCCACCGGCACCATCGCTTCGCGACGCTTCGGTGTCATCAACTTAGAGTCACGCAACCCTGCAGGAATCTCCCCCACGTTTACATCGATGGCGACGACACCAATGGTGACGGGCCCAGCGATTGCTCCACGACCCACTTCGTCCATGCCCGCAACAATGCGTGCGCCGTTGGCAAAGAATTCACGCTCAACGTCAAGGGTGGGTTCCGGCCGTGCCATTGCATGAAGCGTAGGCTTCGCACATGGCAGGCAGAGCATCCATCACCGTTGGCAACTACATCTACACGGCCCAAGATGCACAAAAGACCATCAGCAATCTTGATGAGATCTGGGAACATCACTCTCACGATTCTCAGATTCCCGATGGCTGGCTTGCCGGCGCTCGCGGTTTTCTCGCAGAGATGTCATCGCTCGGCGGCATCAAGTTGCCATCTCTCGACAATGTTGACGCTGCATTCATCGCACTCACCAAAGCACTCGTAGCAAAATACAAAGAACTCACCGACCCACAAATCGAATCTCTTCTCGCTGCATCATGGCGCTTCTTCCCCACCATGCGTTTGTTGAACGAAGAACACAGGGGCACCATCGCCCACATGCACGCATCAAAAGGTTTGCCCAAGAAAGCAATCGACCACGCCGTCATCTCATGGAAAGGCGTCGAAGGCGACGTGCAGGAATCGCGCGCGCACCACGGGCGTCCGTGGCAAGCACTATGCATCTGGTCCACCGATGCCATTGATGCATTACGCACACAAGGCCACCCCATCGGGCCTGGTTTCGCCGGCGAGAACATCACAGTCTCTGGAATCCCTGCTTGCGCATTCCGTCCGGGCGCACATTTCCGCATTGGCAAAGTGCGCGGGTTTCTCACTGCATACGCAATTCCATGCAGCCAGAACAACGATTGGTTCCTCAACAAGAACTACATGGCAATGAGCCACGAACGCGGCGATTACAGCCGCCTGTATGCGATGGTCACCACCTGTGGAGAAATCTCCGTGGGTGACACTTTCGAACTTTTCACCGACCGCTAGACGCACATTCGGTATTCATTACCGATTCCCATGCGGACTGTTTTTTGCAACAGTCTCATCATGATTACAAGCATTGATTCAACAGAATCCTGCCCATCCTGCGGCGGCGACATCACGTACGACGGCAATGAAATTGCCATTTGTGCCCAATGCGGAATTCACGTCGATGATTATGTCGGTGAGTTTGATGACGACGAACGCATCGACAGCATCGATGAGTACGACTTTGAAATTGAAGCCGACTAGTGCGCGTGGTCGTGGTCGTGGTCGTGGTCGTGTCCATGGTCGTGCACATGATCTGACACAGGAGCTTCCAACAGAGTCTCGCCCGTGGCATCTGTCGATGCCCACTCACCATTTGTCAGTACAAGACCTGGCGCACCAGAGACTTCCCACAAGATTGCAGGGCGCGGTCCGTGCCAGCGCACTGCATAGCCAACCGTACGAAATGGATCACCAGTGAGGCCGTGTGCTTCGAACGATGCACCCCACCACGGTTCAGGAATGCCATGAGGAAGAATGCGGCACACGCCACCGCTTGCAGAACCTTGCGCAAGCAATGACTCTGCCCATGCGATGGACGCAAGGCCTGTCGGCACTTCGATGGGAAGTTCCTGCACGTCGCGGTCGGCAAAACGCAACCACGTAGCACCGATATCGCCAGCTGCAACTTCATCGCCCAGCAACACACATGCGCGCGCTGCTGATGTCATGAGGTGTGGCGTATCCCACTGCAACACCTTTACGCGCTTCTCTGCCTTCAAGCGTCGCTGCACTGATTCCACCACATCAAGGATGGAATCGTGATGGGTCTCACCTAAACGGGCAAGTTCAATGGCGGCATCGTCCGCACCAACACCCAATAACAAGTCGCTGCGCACGCGAGACACGCCGGCGACAATCGTGTGGTCGGGAACATTGATGCGCGATGCCGTATCGCACGCCTTTTCCCATCCGCGCACGACTGCTTGATGGTTCGGCGTGTCTTCTGGCAAACGGCCTGATGCAGGGTTCTTGTGCGCTAACGCAATACGAGAACTGCTCTTGTGACCAACAGGAATCACGATGGAATCGGATGGAAGATCAATACCAACAGGTGGATTCGCTGCCGGTTCACGAGTGGTGAAGACATCGCGACGCGTGACAGCCACAACAACAGGCATCGGCGAGTCGTTTTCAAACTCCATCACCGTCATGCCACCAAGATCGGCAACCACATAGACGCGTTGGACTATGTCGCCACCAGGAATCTTCACGCGCGTTTCAGCAACGGGATAACCGGCGTACCACTTTTGACGAGTACTTGCTTCTGTGCGTGGCGTGTACCAGCGGTCATCAGCTGCAATAAACCAATCAAGCTCTGCACTGCCATCAGCAGGCAACACGGAACCATGCTCTGTCACAGTGCCGCGCCATGCGCCACCACGATGTCCAATCAGACGGCCAGATGTTGAGGGGTTCATTTGTGTACTTACTTTGCTTCTGGTCGCGCGCGACGCGACATCAATGCGAGGAGCGCATCAGTGGCGCTCTTTCCTTCATGGCAGACAGCCACCACTTGTTCTGTGATGGGCATATCAATGTTGTGTTGCTGCGCCAATTGCAAAACGATGGCAGAACTGCGAACACCTTCGGCCACCATTGATGTTGAGGCAACGATGTCGGTGAGAGCTTCGCCCTGACCCAAGCGCACACCAACGCTGGTGTTACGGCTACTGGTGGACGAGCACGTTGCGATGAGGTCGCCCATGCCGGCGAGACCAGCCAATGAATCTGCATCGCCTCCGAGAGCAACAGCAAGACGTGTCATCTCTGCAAGACCGCGAGTCAGCAACGATGCGCGAGTGTTGTCGCCAAAGCCCATACCCATCGCCATACCCGAGGCAATTGCAATCACGTTCTTCACCACACCTGCGAGTTCACAACCCACCACATCAGAGTTTGTGTACACACGGAAAGTGGGACTAGAGAACAACTCTTGTAGCGCTGTCGCGATGACGTCATCGGCAATTGCCACCACGCTCGCTGCGGGCTGACCAATGGAAATCTCCGACGCAAGGTTCGGACCCGTGAGAACTGCAACAGGATGATCGGGCAACACATCGTTCGCCACCTGCGACATGCGCATCATGGTTCCGGCTTCCAAGCCCTTCGAGAGACTCACAATGGGCACCCACGGACGAATGTGTGGAGCAGCCTCAGTAAGTACTTGGCGGAAGCCCTGAGAAGGAACTGCCATCACCACAACATCGGCGCTGGAGACCGTATCGACCAGCGACGAAGATGCAGTCAGTTCTGGCGCCAATGAAACGCCACTGATGTAGCTGGGGTTGATGTGGTGAGAGTTGATGGACTCCACAACGTCGGCTCGGCGCGCCCACAAGGTGGTGGGGGTGTTAGCTGCCGCCAGCGAGGCCACGGTGGTTCCCCACGAGCCAGCGCCCACTACTGCCATGCGAATTGACGCCATGCAAACAGCGTAGGCGACCACTAGGACCATGGCGTCCTTCGGTTCGTAGGCTTACCCTCGTGCACGTTGCCGTTGTGATCCCCGTGAAGTCATTCACCATGGCAAAAGGACGCCTCGCCGACACTCTCACGCCCGCTCAACGCGAAGAGTTAGCTCGTACGTGCGCTGAGACGGTCGTACGCGCCGCTTCTCCCCTTCCTGTGCACATAGTGTGCTCTGACGACTCTGTTGCGAACTGGGCTGTCTCACTCGGCGCTCACGTGGTGCACTGCGCTACTCCAGGACTCGATGTCGCAGTCACTGCAGGACGTGACGCAATCGCAGCACTCGGCTTTGACCACGTCATCGTGGCGCACGCAGATCTGCCACTTGCGGAAGAACTCGCGCACGTCGCCAAGGAAGGACTCGTCACGATGGTCACTGACCGCCACCATGACGGAACCAACGTGTTGTCATTCCCACTGGCTAGCGAGTTCACCACTGCGTACGGCCCCGGCAGTTTGGATAATCACATCCGCACCGCCGAATCGCTGGGACTTCGCTATGAAGTCATCAACGATGAATCACTCTCCCTAGATCTCGACACTGCTGATGATCTCAGCGAATTAGAACGACGCCGAAAGGATGCACAATGAGCGCCAACGAACCAGGTCAACCACCTGTCACTGCAACAACTCACTCCAGCAATCTCACCACCCCAAAGATTGTCCTCGCCATTGGCGCACATCCAGACGATGTGGAGTTTGGCTGTGGGGGCACTCTTGCCAAGTGGGCCGCTGCCGGCGCCGTCGTGCATCACCTCGTATGCACGGACGGTTCAAAAGGCACTTGGAACCCCGATGCCGACATTCCTGCACTCATCACCGCTCGCAAGGTGGAACAGTGCAGTGCGGCAGCAGCACTCGGAGCAACGGGCACTGTCTCGTTCCTCGGATACATCGACGGCGAATTGGAACATTCCAAAGAAGCCATTGACCGCATCGCCCTTGCGATTCGCACCATCAAGCCAGATGTGGTGCTCTCTCATGACCCATGGAAGCGCTATCGCTTGCATCCTGACCATCGAAACACCGGTCTCAATGTGTGCGATGCGATCGTTGCCGCACGTGACCCACACTTTCTCAAGCACCACATGAAAGACCACGGCGTGACTCATCACCGCCCTGATGCGTTGTTGCTGTGGGAAGCCGACGAAGCAAATCACTTCGAAGACATCAGCGATTACGTTGCAACAAAACTCACAGCGTTAGAACGCCATGAAAGCCAGTTTGAAAGCACAATGAAAGCCACCGACGAAGACGGTATGGAAGTGTTCCGTCAGCGCATGCGCACTCGCATGGCAGACCTTGGCAAGCCACATGGCGTGGCAGCGGCAGAAATCTTCCACCTGATGGACAGGCTCTAGTCGAACTGACCTTTCGTGCGCCCGACTCCGGGCGCACCAGCGAATGCCTGTGCAATCGACATCCACTCCACAGCGAGCGAGCCCTGCACGTCGAGATCACAGTCATCAAGATGACGACGCTGCGTCACGGCCAAACAGAAGTTCAAGGCATCGCCCTTCACGCTGTTCGTCGCCGACGCTTCTCCCCACGTCCACACTGCACCACTTGGTGCGACGAGTTCAACAAACACATCACCCTCCGGCATCTCGCGCTTGTTGGCGGCAAAAGCAAACCGGCGCGCACCCACACCGATGTGCGCAACATGACGCAAGCGGTCCGTTGCCGGTATAACAGCGCCCACGGCATCAGCAATGTCGTATCCATGTGCCCACGTTTCCATCAGACGCGCCGTCAACATTGAGCGAGCGCTCATAGATGGGCCGTACCACACGCACCGTGCCGAGAGATCAAGACTGTGTGCAGCTGATGCCAAATCTGCGGCACCTTCTCGCCACCACGACAGCAGATCTTCTGGTGTGCGATGACGCTCCGCATCATGGATGCCCTCAACACCCCCGCCCGACCGCATCGCATCAAAGTCGGAATTGAAACGATCAACATCAGTCATCGACCATTGCGCACGGCGATCAAAGAGACCGAGGTGGATTACTTGGTCGGCCACGTTCCAACCAGGCGCTGGAGTCTGCTTCGACCAGTCGTCGTGCGACAGAGAGCTCAGTAAGGATTCAACCGCAGCGACTTCGCCTGCGAGATCAATAAGAACTGGATCGATGACATCTGGCATGCCAACAGTGTTGCCGAAACTGCATCGGGCCACCGACACGAACTTCACCGGTACAAAAGAGAAGAGGGGGACTTGCGTCCCCCTCTTCTGCACTCCGAGCCGGTTGGTTTTTTCGCTTAAAAGAGCGAAAGAAGAATTACTTCTTCTTTGCTGCCTTCTTACGGGCGGCAGGCTTGCGCTTTGCAGCTGCCTTCTTCTTTGCTGGTGCTGCCTTCTTGGCTGCCTTGCGCTTAGCTGGGGCTGCCTTCTTGGCTGCCTTCTTCTTAGCTGGGGCTGCCTTCTTAGCGGCCTTCTTCTTTGCAGGAGAAGCCTTCTTAGCAGCCTTCTTCTTTGCTGGGGCTGCCTTCTTGGCTGCCTTCTTCTTCTTTGCAGGAGCCTTCTTGGCTGCTGCCTTCTTCTTACGTGCAGGAGCCTTCTTAGCTGCTGCTTTCTTCTTGCGTGCAGGAGCTTTTTTAGCTGCTGCTTTCTTCTTTGCTGCCACTTTAGTTTCCTATCGTTGGGTAAGTGGTTACTTACGGTTTGGGTTCAGCTGAGCTTTTAATGTTGAGCTCGCTGTGAACTTCATCGCAGTTGAGGCGGGAACCGTTACTGCCGCACCCGTTTGTGGGTTGCGACCGGTGCGCTCCTTGCGATCGGTGGTGCTGAACGAGCCAAAGCCCGGCCATGCCACTTTTTCGCCCTTCTTGGTAGAAGCAACTACTAAGTCAAAGAAAGCTGTGAGAGTGCGCTCGGCGTCTGCCTTCGTGCACTCAGCTTGCTTTGCAATCTCTTCGATGAGTTCTGCTTTGGTCATTGTGTTTCCTCCTCGGAATCGGAGTGGTATTTACAATCTGACTTGCATTTTTCAGTAATTGCAAGCATTCGATTACTTGCAAATGCAACTATCACACTTTTTGAAGAAATCTCAGCGCGCGAATCACCAGTGATCGCACACACCAATCACGGTGAAATTTTTGATCGCGATGCAGAACGTCACGGCCGCATCCGCCATGAATTTCATTTCTTCAATGCCAAGAAATTCATTGCAAGAAATTGCTCAAACCCAATAATTGCAAGGGTTTCCCGAGGTCACTATTTCAAAACCCCTTGTGGATAAAGGCTTTTTGCATTTTCGTGCATCACTGAATCTGCGCAATCCCAAGCGGCGTAAGGGCTTCATGGATTTTGTGTTTCGAAGCGTTTTCATGTGCGTGATGGACGTCACTTTTTTGCCCGAAAAAAATTTTAAAAAATTTCTGAAAATTCTTCGAAAAACGCCCCTCAGAACTTTTTTGAAACAAAAAGTTCACGTTGAAATCCACCACTTCACTTCGTCCTCGGTGAATGATGAAGACATCGATCATGTTGCGGAGCAGATCGGTGCGGACGTTTCGTCACCAGAAGGTGCGACGTTGAGCACCTCGAATTCTGACTCTGTTGTGCGCACTCGCATCGTTCTCGACACTTCTGTTCTCGTTGCAGATCCCGGTTGTCTCCATTCATTTCCTGGTTGCGACATCGTGATTCCTCTCACCGTTGTGGAAGAACTTGATGGATTGAAGAGCCGACCTGATGACGTTGGTCGTTCTGCTCGTACTGCATTGCGCACGATTGAAGATCTTCGCAAGCGCGCAGGTGGTTCGATTCATGAACCCACTCCCCTCAATGGTGAGCCTGGCAGTGCAACGATTCATATTGAAGTGAATGGCATCCAGCGCGATCGCCTCATTGAAAATGGCCTGAATCCTGAAGTGCCCGACAA
>JBEDFA010000046.1:0-10825 GCA_041175365.1 Actinomycetota bacterium
TGAATGACCAGGTGGTCATCTTCGTCTTGATAGCACTTGGACTCAATGTGGTGGTCGGTATTGCCGGTTTGCTCGACCTTGGTTATGTCGGCTTCTATGCCGTCGGCGCATACGTCACAGCAATCTTGACCAGTGCACACGGAAACTTGCCGTGGTTGCTGTCGCTTCCTATCGCAGTGGCAGTCTCGATGTTGTTCGGAGTCATTCTCGGTACGCCCACTTTGCGACTTCGCGGTGACTATCTAGCAATCGTGACACTCGGTTTCGGCGAAATCATTCGTCTGACCGCAAAGAACATGGATTGGCTGGGCGCAAGTCGCGGCATCAGCAATATCAAGAAGCCACCATCAATTCTTGGTTTGAAGTTCGGAGTGCTTGATGCGAAGCCGTACTTCTATCTAGGGCTAACTCTCATTCTCATCGTTGTATTTATTTTGCATCGCCTCGAGCATTCACGAGTCGGTCGTGCCTGGGTTGCGATTCGTGAAGATGAAGACGCCGCTGAACTCATGGGTGTGAATACCTTTAAGTTCAAGTTGTGGGCGTTCACCATCGGCGCGGGTGTTGGTGGCCTTGCTGGTGTTCACTACGCCGGCAAGGTGGGATTCATTAACCCGGACAACTTCCCTCTGCAGCTCTCCATCTTGTTCCTCGCGGCAGTTGTGCTCGGTGGTTCAGGAAACATGTACGGAGCGATCCTCGGCGGAATTCTTGTTGCGTATATGCCCGAACGTCTGCGTAACTTCGCTGACAAGCGCGTATTTGTTTTTGGTGTGGTGTTGGTCCTGATGATGGTCTTCCGACCAGAAGGAATTCTTCCAAAGCGAGTCGGAAATGAGCACAAGAAGCGAAAAGCCAGTGCACCAGCAGGGGAGGTGGCGCAATGAGCGAAGTACTTCTTGATTTCAATGCAGTCACTATGCAATTCGGTGGTGTAACTGCGCTGAATGATGTGTCTCTTCAAATCAATCGTGGAGAAATTCTTGGTCTCATCGGTCCGAATGGTGCCGGCAAGACAACATGTTTCAACGTGATGACGGGTGTGTACTCACCAACTCTGGGAACCGTGTCATTCGAAGGCAAAAGCCTTGCCAAGATGAAGCGATACGAGATCACCAACGTCGGCATTGCCCGAACATTCCAGAACATTCGTTTGTTCTCTCAGATGACGGCATTGGAAAATGTGATGGTCGGAGCGGATGCTCGTAAGAAGTCATCTGTTGGTGGAGCAATTCTTCGTTTGCCACGTCAACGTCGCGAAGAGAACGAAGCTCGTGATCGCTCAATGGAATTGTTGCAATTCATGGGAATCGCAGACCGTGCGGAAACTGCCGCTCGCAATCTTCCCTACGGTTATCAACGTCGATTGGAAATTGCACGTGCACTTGCAACGGAGCCAAAGCTCTTGTGCTTGGACGAACCAGCTGCAGGTTTCAACCCTGCGGAAAAACAAGAACTCAATGAACTCATCCTCAAGATTCGTGAACAGGGTTACACCGTGTTGTTGATTGAGCATGACATGAACGTTGTGATGAAAGTCAGCGATCGCGTCGCAGTTCTTGACTTTGGTCAGAAAATTGCCGATGGATTGCCAGCCGATGTTCGTAATAACCCGGCCGTCATCGCCGCCTACTTGGGAGTTGAAGACGATGCTTCTTGAAGTTAAAGATCTTCATGTTTTCTACGGTCGCATTGAGGCCATCAAGGGCATCTCCTTCAATGTGAATCAGGGTGAAATTGTCACTCTGATTGGTGCAAATGGCGCAGGCAAGACAACCACGATGCGAACTGTGTCGGGAGTGCGTCCTGTGGCGCAGGGTTCCATCATTTTCGAAGGACAAGACATCACCAAGATGCCTCCGCATGAGCGAGTGAAACTTGGAATCTGTCAGGCCCCTGAAGGCCGAGGCATCTTCCCCGGTATGACCGTTCGCGAAAACTTGGATATGGGTACATACGTGCGCGGTGGTAATGCCGCGGAAAAAGCCTCTGACCTTGAGCATGTCTTTTCGTTGTTCCCTCGTCTGAAGGAGCGCATCACGCAGTTGGGTGGAACTCTGTCTGGCGGAGAGCAGCAAATGCTTGCTATCGGTCGTGCACTAATGAGCCGTCCACGTCTCTTGCTCCTCGATGAGCCTTCAATGGGTCTTGCACCGATGTTGATTGCCCAGATCTTTGAGATCATCAAGCAGATCAACTCTGAAGGAATTTCAGTTCTTTTGGTGGAGCAAAATGCAACGCAAGCATTGCGCACTGCACAACGCGGTTATGTCCTTGAGACAGGTCATGTTGTGAAGGAAGGCAGTGGTCAACTCTTGTTGGACGACCCTGCTGTACGTGCTGCATATCTCGGCGGCTGATCGCCGGCGGTCACTACAGCGACTTTTCGAGTCGCGTGAGATATCTCTTCACGGCTGATGCGCTTTCGCGTCGCCACATATCAACAGGCGTATCGGCTGGACTGTTTTCAATCGCTTGAATCAGAGGCGTGAATGCTTCACGTTGGGCTGCAATGAATTTTCTTAACGGTAAATCTGAACGATCGCGCAGCATGATCTTGACGACAAGTTCGGTGCGCACATCGCGAAGATGCGAAACGGGCTTTTCCAACCACTGCTGCGCGTGGACCTTGCCCTTTGCAGTGGGGGAGATAATGACTTTGTCGCCGCCGCCGCCGTCCTTGGGCTTCGCTCTCTTCACAAAGCCATCGGCTTCCAGGGTGTCAATGGCGCGATACACCAACTGGCGCGACAGTGTCCAAGCTCGACCAATCTCGCCTCGTGGAGCAAGTTCTTCATGCAACGCCCACCCGTGACGTGGCTGCTGAACAATTAAGGCAAGGACCACATCACGTGCAAGTTGTGCATCTTGTTTGGCCATAATTCAAAACTACCAGCAGGGGAGAAGTAGTCACATTTTGACTACCATTGGAAATATGAGATTCACACGAGTTCTGATGGCAGGAAGTCTGATTGCCCTGCTTGCTGCTTGTGGAGGAACAAGTGAAGAATCTGCACAAGATTGCACGGTGTCGGTCTTTGCTGCCAGTTCATTATCTGGTGCTTTGACAGAGATGAAGTTGGAGTTGGAGGAGATTGTTGGTTGCGAGATCTCTTATAAATTCGGATCATCGGGGTCGCTCGCAGCAACTGTGAATAATGGCGTCATACCTGACGTATTCATCTCTTCGGGACTCAATGCCGTAGAGGATGCTGGGTTTGAATCCTCCGCTGCGAGGCCATTGGTTGTTAGCAGTCTTGCAATCATCACAAAGAAGGGCAGCGAGGCCGGAGCATCAATTTCGGCTGTCGACAATTTGTTGATGAAGAAGTGGAAATTTGGACTCTGTTCATCAACTGCGCCGTGCGGTGAACTGGCGGATTTAGTTCTAAAGAATGCAATCACTGTGTATGGCAAGGAGTTCGACTTCAGTCGCCAAGCATTGGCAGATACCGAAGCCACATCAGCTGCAGACCTATTAACAAAACTGCAAATGGATGAACTCGATGTTGTGTTGGGCTATACAAGCTCCTGCTCTACAAACCCAGAACTTTCATGCCGTGTGATTCCCGACTTAGTAGAAGGCCAAGCACTGGGGGAGAAGACAACGTATTACGTGATCGCAGCAGAGAAATCGACTGACAATGTAAAAATGCAGAAGTACGTATCGTCGGCAAAATTTGCTGATCGTCTCGTCAGCGATTTTGGATTCGAAAAGTTGTCGTAAGAATGCGTCGTACTGCCGGGAGTCTCTCTGTCATTGCATATGTTGCGATGAGTATGGTCCTTATCCCCATCATGGGGCTGTTCATTCGCGTGCCATGGACCCGTATTGGTGATCTTTTTGCAAGCGACACGGCAAGAACCGCCTTCTGGATTTCTCTGCAGACATCGCTTATCGCAACTGCAGTTTGCCTGTTATTGGGTATTCCTCTTGCATGGTTTATGGCCAATGTGAGTTCACGACTTCATTCCGTATTGCGCGCCATTGTCACTATCCCGGTGGTGTTGCCACCAGTTGTTGGCGGTATCGCATTATTGGCAGCAGTGGGAAGGCGTGGGGTCTTTGGAGACCTCCTCTCGTCCATCGGAATTACATTGCCCTATACACGCTCCGCAGTTGTTCTCTCTCAGGTCCTTGTCGCGATGCCATTTCTTGTTCTCGCAGTAGAGAATCATTTCCGCCAATTAGACCGTGGCGTCGTTGATGCCTCACGGGTCATGGGGATGAGCCCGTTGCGCTCCTTCTTTCTTGTGGTGCTTCCCATGTCGTGGCCGGCAGTAGTAGCTGGTGCAGTTCTGGCATGGGCGCGATCTGTGGGTGAATTCGGAGCGTCCATCACGTTCGCTGGCAGTCTTCGGGGCCGCACACAGACACTTCCGATGGCGGTTTACGAATTGCTAGAGAATGACTGGGAACTCGCAATGGGTCTCTCAGCGTTGATGGTTGTATTCGCAGCAGCTGTGATTTTGAGCCTTCGTTCTCGCTTGTTGAATACGAGCGCTGCATGAGTTTGTCGATTCATGGAAGAGTGCAACGCGGCAACTTCACTCTTGATCTCAACGAAGAATTTCACAATGGTGAAGTGGTGGCCGTAGTTGGTCCGAATGGTGCGGGAAAGAGCACGTTGCTGCATCTTGTTGCTGGACTTGTTCGTCTGCACGAAGGGTCACTCGTCGTAAACGGCATGACGTGTGATGCGCCCGAACAAGATGTTTACGTACAACCAGAGAACCGCAGCATCGGCATGATGTTTCAGGGTCTTCATTTGGTTCCTCAATTCTCGTCGGCGAAGAACGTTGAACTAGCACTGCAGGCGCGCAAAGTATCGCGGGCACAACGAGCGGCCCTGCGGGGCAGCCTGCTTGCCCAAGTGGGCGCGGGGCACCTCGCGGATCGCAAGACGGCAGGGCTTTCGGGTGGCGAAGCGCAGCGAGTCGCATTGGCTCGTGCACTTGCAGGTCAACCGCAGGTGCTCTTGCTGGATGAGCCGCTATCGGCCATCGACGCGGACTCCAGAGAGCAGCTGCGTCTCGCGCTGGGAAATGTCCTGACGGACTTCCCCGGGGTGGTGCTGTTGGTCTCCCATGACCCCACAGATATCGAGTCTTTGGCGACCCGGCGCCTCAACCTCTACTAGCCCCGTTTTCCAAAGTCAGTAAAAGAATTCATCTACCTGTTCACCTTCCGTTTACCGTGCCTTCCCCTTTGGTACAGGTGGCACTGTGAGGATTCTCTTGTGCAAACAACTGACTCCCCAGTCGCGCCGCGCGAAGTTCACACGTACTACACAAGAGTGGACCGAGTCTTTCGTGGATTCGTAGCTGCTTCGGCTCTTTTCTCTCTCGTCGTTCTCATGTTGATCGCTGCGTTTCTTTTGTATCGCGGCTTTGAAATCTTTTCGGACTTCGGTTTCGGATTCATTACAAATTCAAAATGGGATATTGGAAATCCCGAAGACACATCAACAGCTGTTTTGGGAATCGGCGCAATGTTGGTGGGTTCGGTAATTACTGCCTTCATCGCAATCATCGTTGCTGTTCCATTTGCAATGGCCTCGGCTCTTTTTATTGAGTTTTATGCACCGCGTTTCCTTCGCACCGTTCTGACCGCTGTGCTTGACCTTGTAGCGGCGATTCCATCAGTTATCTATGGCATCTGGGGTTATGTCGTGCTACTTCCGTTGGTTGAAGATTGGTCGGGCACTCTCTATAAGTACCTCAATTGGATTCCCATTTTTGATGTCCAAACACCCATCTTTGGACGCTCGCCACTTTTGGCAGGTTTATTGCTGGCAATCATGATTTTGCCGATTGTTACCTCCGTTGCTCGCGAAGTGTACGGGCAAGCACCTCGGGATCTCATTGATGCTTCATATGCACTTGGCGGAACAAAATGGGCGGGAATCCGCACTGTTGTTCTTCCCTTCGGCAAGAGCGGTCTTGTTGGTGGTGCAATGTTGGGCCTCGGTCGAGCAATGGGAGAAACCGTTGCTGTGTATCTCACGCTCAATCTTGTTTTCAAGACCAACTTCCAAATTCTTGCCTCCGCTGGTGGCAACGTGGCTTCGTTGATTGCCAACAAGTTTGGTGAAGCAACTGCATATGAATTGAAAGCTCTTATGGCTGCAGGATTAGTGCTCTTCTTGGTGACGCTGCTTGTGAATTTCCTTGCAACCGTCATCGTTAATCGTTCAAGGAAAATCGTATGACCACTTACGAAACAAGCACTGTCGTGCCGGCGCCTAGGCGACCATGGGATCACACTCGCAGCACGGCAGTTCGTGTTGCAGTTCTGGTTTTCTTGTCAGGCATTTTCAGCTCAGTAATTAATGGTCTCACCGGGTTGAGCGGCTTTCTCGGCTGGTACCTCGGTTTGGCATTTGCCTTGCCAGTGATTGCATTTGTTGGCTCTGTACGCCACGGCTGGAACTTGGCATCAGACCGAATCGCAACTGCGTTGATTACGGTTGCATTTGCCGCTGTAACAATCCCGTGGGTATCAATTTTCGTCACCGTGTATCAAAAAGGTTCCAAGGCATTTCATGCGAAGTACCTCACGGACGATATGCGCATCACGCCATCGAGCGATTTAATTCAGTACGGCGGTGTTGCTCACGCAATCATCGGAACTCTCATCATGGTGCTTATTGCATCGCTGATAGCGGTGCCATTAGGAATTCTTGCGGCGGTGTACATCGTTGAAATAAAGGGCCGCTTTGCCAAGTTGGTCAGATTCTTGACTCAGGCGATGAGTGGTGTGCCCTCAATCGTTGCTGGTCTATTTATTTATGCAACTGTCGTTGTGTTTTTTGGTGGATTCAGTGCGTGGGCCGGAGCGTTATCGCTCGTCATTCTGATGTTGCCGACTGTTGCTCGAACTTCAGAAGAAATTCTCAAGATTGTTCCTGATGACTTGCGCACTGCCAGTTATGCACTCGGGGCTACACAAGCGCGCACAACCTTCCGAGTCGTTCTTCCCACAGTGGCATCGGGACTTGTGACAGCTGCAGTTCTCGGAATTGCTCGTGTCGTGGGCGAAACTGCGCCATTGATTCTGACAGCGTCGTATTTCGTCGCAAAGAGCACCAGCTTGACTGAGCCGATTGCCAGCCTTCCGATTTACATCTTCTCCAGTCTTGGATTAGGTGACGACAATGCAACTACTCGCGCATGGGGCGGTTCCCTCGTACTGCTCGGAGTGGTTTTTATCCTGTTCGCAATTGCCCGCACTATTAGCACTCGACTTTCCCGAAAGTAATGACTCGAATGGACAACAACATGAATAACGATGTGAGCATCCCAGAGGTTATTGTTCCCTCAATGCCTGCAGATCAGAGCCAGATGGAAGACCGCACACAGCGAAACGCAGAAAATCTTGAAGTGTCTCGTCGAGGTGGATTAGAGGCTGTCGGAGTCCATGCATGGTTTAACAAGCATCATGCGCTCGCTGATGTTTCGTTGCATTTCCCCGAGAACACAGTGACGGGTCTCATCGGGCCTTCTGGCTGTGGCAAGTCAACATTCCTTCGTCTTTTGAATCGCATGCACGAGTTCATCCCGAAGGCGGCAATGGCTGGCGAAGTGCTCTTTGAAGGCAACGACATCTATGCGCCCGGAGTAAACCCCATTGAGATTCGTCGCCGTATCGGGATGGTGTTCCAAAAGGCCAATCCGTTTCCTGCAATGAATATCGGTGAGAACGTTGTTGCTGGTCTCAAATTGGCACGCGTAAAGACTGATGACAAAGACGCACTCATTGAAGAGTGTCTGACGCGCGCCGGTCTATGGAATGAAGTGAAGGATCGCCTCAACGCTCCGGGTGGTTCATTGTCGGGTGGTCAACAGCAACGTTTGTGTATTGCACGAGCTCTGGCTCTGAAGCCAGAGGTTTTACTTCTTGACGAGCCATGTTCGGCATTGGACCCAGGCTCAACTCTTCGAGTTGAAGAGACAATCGTTCAGTTATCTCAGACCATGACCATTGTCATCGTGACCCACAACATGCAGCAGGCTGCGCGTGTGAGCGACTATTGCGCTTTCTTCTTGTCGGAAGGTGGTCCAGGTCATCTTGTTGAGGCTGACCTCACGACCAATATCTTCTCGAACCCTTCAGACCAGCGCACTGCTGATTACGTGCAAGGCCGTTTCGGCTGATTTTTCGTTTACCGATTGTTCACCTAATCATTGTGAGCCGTTCAGCGGTTGGCAGGGTTGGTGACAGGTAGGAAACGTAGGTTCTCACTGGGAAGAAAACCCAGAAGGAGAAACCCAATGAAACTTCGTCGTAAGTTCGCAACAGTTGCAGTTCTCGCAGCAGTTGCAGGAATATCGCCAGTGAGCCCAGTACACGCTGGTACTTCACTTGGCGGAGGTGGCGCAAGCTTCCTCGCCAACATGATGGATATTTGTGCTGCCCAGTACAACCGCAACACAGCGTTCAATACCAACTCTGACACCGTCACCTATGCATCCGTCGGTTCAAGTTCCGGTAAGACAAACTTTGCAAATGGCACATACAAGTTCGGTGGATCCGAATCGGCTTACTCCTCTGGTGCTCCTGCATCGTTGGTGTACGTTCCACTCGTTGGTGGTCCAATCGCTATTGGTTATCGCGTAGATGGCATTAGTCCAGCAACTGCCCAGGTTCGCCTCACCGGTGAAATCGTGGCAAAGATTTTTGCTGGCCAGATCACTAACTGGAATGACCCAGCAATTGTTGCAGCAAACAAGGCGACCTCTGTTGCCAAGAAAGTGACTGCAACGAAGGACGGCGTGACTGCAACCGTCGCAAAAGTTGGCACAAAGGTCAACTTCACAGTGAAGATGACTGCAGCAGCTCGTACAAAGTACAAGAACGCCAAAGTTGTCATCACCCGCACAGCTCTTGGTAGCTCACCAAAGATTGTGTTGTCGGCAAAGCCAGCAGCGTCACTTCCAAGGTCCATTGCTTATGCAAAGAACACGATCTACACAGTGAAGGCTGGCAAGACCACAATCGGAATCCTTGCGGTGGAGAAGGTACAAGATGGCGTCACCATCCAATTCCCTAGCTTGCCCATCCGCGTTGTGCACCGCAGTGATGGTTCTGGTACCACGAACAACTTTGCAAACTTCTTGAACAAGTCGTTCCCATCAATCTGGACCAAGCCAACCAGCGACACTTTCGCAACTGCTTTCCCAGGAACAGTGCCAACTGACGGATCCTTCCAGTCAGCACGCGGTAACGAAGGTCTCGCAAACTACGTTCGTGACAACAACGGCTCTATTACTTACGCAGAGCTTTCCTACCTCGATGAGCGTGGTGTGAAGGCTGCAGCAATCCAGAACCCAGGCAAGCGCTATGTGGCACCATCACCAATTAGCTCTGCAGTTTGGTTTGAGGCTGCAGAGGTGGCTGCAAGCGGTCTTGTGACTCAGAACTTCACAAACACCGCTGCAGATGCTTACCCAATCAATGCCATCTCCTATGGCTTGTCATCATCTGCGACAACTGCTGACAACACGGCAGTGAAGAGCTACTTCAACTACTTCCTCAACCAGTGCGCTCCAAAGAACGCACCAGGTGCTGGCTACACAGCACTCCAGGGCGCAATCTTGACCAAGGCTTTGGCTCAGGTCGCCAAGATCAGCGCTGGCTGATAACGACACGTTCGAAAGGGCTCGGTGCTTCGGCGCCGGGCCCTTTTGGCATTTTCTGACGAAGTCCCCGTAGTAGTTTGACGATGTGAGCGAGACACGTACCGACACCCAGAACGCATGGCTATCGCCTGAGGAATTGGCCATGGTTCGCCACCAGGTGCCTTTGGTATACGTGGATGCCGTTCCCGTCCGTACAGACCCTGACGGACGTGTCACACACGTCGGAATGCTTCTTCAACAGGGCGCTGACGGCCAGATCAGCCGAATGTGCGTGTCTGGTCGCGTCATGCTCAACGAGCGCATCCGAGACGCTCTCATGCGTCACTTGGAAAAGGATCTCGGACCGATGGCATTGCCTCGCATCCCGCCCGAACCAGCACCGTTCACCGTGGTCGAGTACTTCACCGACCCGTCAATTTCTGGGTTCTACGATCCTCGTCATCACGCAGTCAGCCTCGCCTTCGTTGTTCCCGTCACTGGCGAGTGCCACCCCACTCAGAAGGCACTCGACCTTGCGTGGTTCACTCCGGAAGAAGCAGTGAGTACAGATGTCATCCGTGAGATGACCGGCGGTCACGACCGACTCATTCGTCTTGCTCTTGCCTCCGTGGGACAACTTCCCTGAACTAAGTTTGTGGCGTGCCCGAGGGTGACGCCACGTGCAGAGTAGCTTCTGCACTTCGAACCGCTTTAGTGGGTCGCACTGTCTCCCGATTTGAATCGCCTCGACTCATCGGCCCCGCAATTCGCCTTGGTGCAGCTGTTGAACGTATCGACACGCACGGCAAAGACATTGAGATTGTCTTCGACGATGGCATTGTTCTGTACACGCACATGCGACTCACGGGTGCGTGGCATCTGTATCGCCCCGGTCAGAAGTGGCGCAAGCGACGTCATCACGCGAGCGTGATCATCGAAACTGATGAATGGGTGGCTGTTGCATTTAAAGCATCAGAAGTAGAGACGTATCGTCAGTTTGATCAGACACGTCATCCCCGTGCTGGTGGTGCTGGTCCGGACTTGTGCAATGTCTCAGCTGACGTGCACGAGTGCGCATCGCGTCTCTTTCACTACGACAATCCGGATGCGACAGTTGCGGAAGCACTTCTTGATTCACGCGTGATGGTGGGCATGGGAAATGTTTTCCGTTGCGAGATCTTGTGGTCATGCGGTGTACATCCAT
>JBEDFA010000047.1:0-7998 GCA_041175365.1 Actinomycetota bacterium
TTTGACCCTTGCGAGGCATTACCAATGCAGTGAGAGCAAGAATGCCGCCTTCACCTTTGTTGTCAGCACGCATCACGAACAAGAGGTACTTCACGGAAATGATGATGAGGAGTGACCAGAATGCGAGAGAGCAGATACCAAAGACGTTGATTTGATCAACGGTCATTACGTGGGACTTTTCGGTGAAGGCTTCCTTCATCGAGTACAGCGGGCTTGTGCCGATGTCTCCGTAGACAACGCCCAATGCACCAAGAGCGAGCGCAGCGGTGCCTACCTGGGTACCGTGACCATGTCCGTGAGCGTCTTCGCCGTGGCCGTGCCCATCTTCATGATGTCCCGCTTCATGGGAATGCCCATGGTCGTGTGCCTCGGCGAACTGCTTCGCGTGCTCTGGCCCTACTGATTGATCAGATCCCATAGTTAGGGAAGGTTAATGCCCTGTGGGGTAAAGGCTCTCAGGCTGCTGGCTCGGTCTCTTCCTGCTCCCTTTGGGGGTAGCGACAAATGTCACAGATAGGCAATGATGGTGTTGTGATCAAGCACTATCTCGAAGCACGCGCCGAACTCGATGCCCCTGGCTCCTCATTTGCCACCACGGTGATTGATGTCCGGGGTGTCCCCACCAAAGTCTTTACTGCAGCACCCCCGCACATGCGGTCCATTTGGGAACTCTCTGCGGCCCATGCGGACAAGAACTATTTGGTGTACGAGGATGAGCGATACACCTACGGTGAGATTCATCGTCAGGTCCGCATTCTCGCGACGTATCTTGCGGCTCAAGGTGTGGAGCGCCATGACCGCGTCGCAGTATCCATGCGCAACTACCCGGAATGGGTCGTTTCATATTGGGCCACCGTGTCGTTGGGTGCCGCACTTGTTGGAATGAACGCATGGTGGACTCCAACTGAGATGGAATACGCCTTGAATGACAGTGCGCCGAAAGTTCTCATTGTCGATGGTGAACGACTCGAACGTCTCGTGCAGATTGAAAATGCGCCTGCGATGCATCTGGTTGTTGCTCGACATAGTGGTGACATGCCTCAGGCTGCAGTTCGTTGGGTCGATGCAGTTGCGGGAGTAGACCCTGGTGTATTGCCCACTGCTGTGATTGAACCTGAAGACGATGCGACAATTTTTTACACATCAGGCACCACTGGTTTCCCAAAGGGCGCACAGCTAACAAACCGTGGTTCGGTTTCAAACATTTTGAACATCGCAGCAATGACGGGTGCAACAGCTTTGGCAGAAGCGAAAGCAGTTGCCGCAGGTGATATGCCTGCGCCACCACCGAAGCCAACGACCCCGACCGCGTTTATGGCGCCAACACCCTTCTTTCATGTGACAGCGTGCAACTGCATTTTGCATCCTGCGACTCTCACCGGCGCAAAAGTGGTGATGACCTACAAATGGGATGCAGGTCGTGCGTTAGAACTCATTGAGCGGGAGAAGATCACCAACTTCTCTGGAGTCCCAACGATGGGACGCGAGTTGCTGATGCATCCTGATTGGGCAACACGCGATACGTCAACTATGCAAGGCATGGGTGGTGGAGGTTCAGCCGTACAGCCCGACCTCGTACACAAAATTGCAGGTGCGTTAAAGCAAGGTCAACCGTCTACCGGATACGGAATGACAGAGACATGCGGAATCATCACGGCGAACTCTTCGCATCTCTATGTCGAACGTCCTGATTCTTGCGGTCCTTTGGTGCCGACGCTGGAGGGCAAGTTGGTCGACGAAGAAGGCAATGATCTTCCTAGCGATCCAAACACCGTCGGCATCTTGTGCGTACGTGGTGCTGTCACGATTAAGGGTTATTTGAATCGCCCAGAAGCAAATGCTGAGACAATCAAAGATGGTTGGTTAAACACGGGAGACGTTGCACGTATCGATGCCGACGGATTCGTATATATCGTGGACCGTGCGAAAGACATGGTGATCCGCGGCGGAGAGAACGTGTATTGCAGTGAAGTGGAAGCTGCTATTTACACGCATGAAGCAATCGCAGAAGCCGCAGTCTTCGGTGTGCCAGATGAACGTCTTGGTGAAGAAGTGGCAGCAGTTCTTGTACTCCGACCTGGATCCCCACTGACGGAAGAAGAGTTGCGTTCACACTTATCGACAACTTTGGCTCGTCACAAGATTCCTTCAAAGGTGTGGTTCCGCAATGAACCGATTCCACGCAATGCAACTGGGAAGTTCCTCAAACGAGAACTCCGCAAAGAACTCATTGGCGAATAGCCGTTAATTCAGGCGCTTTCGTAGTTCTACGAAGACAGGTTCGCCAACAATTCCAGCAATCTCCTCGGCCAAGCTGTCGATGACCCGTGATGTGCCGCAGTAAGCGTCAGTTCCCTCGGTGCAGCACCAGGCCATGTCGTCACCCACTTCGCCCCACGCCTTGCGGTCCCAGCGATGCACAGTGGCAACTTCCACATTGTCCTCGCGCATCTCCCAGTCCACTTTGATGGGCAATTGCCAACAGACGGATGGTTTCCATTCAGTGATGGAATCACCGAAGTGAAGTGCGCCGAGATGTAACGCGCAACCGGCTCCGCCTTCGAAGCCGGGACGGTTTAAGAAAATACAAGCGCCATCAACAACGCGAGTTGCTGAGTTCTTTTCGTTCGCGAAGATTCCACCAGTTTTTGCTTCTCCGTAATGCTGGAAGAGATTTTGCGGAATCATTGCTGCGTAGGCAGAAAGGTTCATCGCTTCTTCCACTCCATCTAATTCGCATCCCAAGGAACAGCAACCAAAACCATTCTCGGTGTTTGCTACAACATCGATGCCTTTGCAGCCACCACCCCAGATGCATGTCCAATTGGATGTGAAGAAGTCCTTCTCAAAGCGCCAGAGTGTGTCACCGGCTTCAATCTCTTCGTAATCGCTCACTGAAGGACTGGTTCTCGTGGTGAGAGGTGGGTTGCACTTGCAAGAATCTCGAGTGAACGGATTCGTGCAGTTCCGGATTCGCAATGATGCGCGGTGATGATTTCGTTGGCTTGGGTGAGTTCTGCAAACTCTTCAATTCCGGCCTTCACAACATCGGCGGTGCCGACCGCGGCATACGTAAACATCTGATCAACATGTGCACCTTGTGGCGTGTTGAGTACCTCGAGTACTTCTTCATCGGTCAACTTCTGACCTTGACGGCTGAAGAGTGCGCGAGTGAAGTTGCGACGGCGAAGTTCTTTTTGTCGAAGTGCCGATTCTTCAGTGTCTGCTGCAATCACGTTCATGCTGGCCATCGCATAGGGCTCACTGAGTTGCGCTGACGGTGAGAAGCGCTCGCGGTAAATGCGCAGTGCATCTAACAAGTGTGTGGGTGCAAAGTGTGATGCAAATGCAAAGGGCAAACCGAAGTGTGCAGCAACCTGAGCGCCATACAGCGAAGATCCCAAAATGTAGAGAGGAACATGTGTGCCACGTCCTGGCATTGCGTTGACTCCGGCGACACGGGAAGTGTCGGAAAGAAAAGCCTGCAGCTCCACAACGTCGTCAGCGAAATCCTCGGATGCACGCGGGTCACGCCGCATGGCACGCATCGTGACTTGATCAGTTCCTGGAGCTCGGCCAAGCCCGAGATCAATGCGACCAGGATGCAGCGAAGCGAGCGTTCCGAATTGTTCGGCAATCACAAGTGGAGAGTGGTTGGGAAGCATCACGCCACCAGCGCCGAGGCGAATACGGCTGGTATTTGCTGCGACGTGTGCAATCAATACTGAGGTTGCCGATGACGCAATGGACTCGAAGTTGTGATGTTCTGCGTACCACACGCGTGTGAAGCCAAGTTCTTCTGCACGCTGCGCGAGAGATACACAGTTCTGCAAGCTTTGTCCCACGCTGTCGCCAGCAGAGATCGACGCAAGGTCGAGGACAGAGAGAGGAACAGTGCTCACCCGTGAAACCCTAGAGGGAGACGGTGGGGAAAGTATTTACGCAGCGAGAGAATCGGTCGGCGAGGGAGCGCCTTTGGCTGCTGAGTATGGCAACCATGTACCGGCTTCGAAGTCATACAACTTGCAGTTCTTCGTCGAACGAAGGAACTCACGAAGCGAGAGACGGATGCGACGAACAGTGTCGGGGTAGGCCGCTTCGATGGCATTGGCTGCCGTGGGCAACTGATGGAAAGGAATACGCACATCAACGTGGTGAGGGACGTGCACGAAAATGTTGTGGAACCACAGCCAGTTGACCAAGCGTGGAGTCTTCATGATGGTGGTTGATTCCATCTGGCCCTTGTACTGCGACCATTCCTTCTTTGACCACCAACGAATGTCGGGGGACACGTGGTGGACGTAGACCGTCCAACCAATGATCTGAAGGAACAAGAAGAAAGGCACAACGAACAATTTGATGGGCAACCAAATTGCGGTGACGGCACCACCAGTGAGAGCGCCGATAGTGATGGTGATGGCAAAGACCACTGCGATGCCAGCACTGAGCGTGATCTTGTCACGAACAACTGCAGCACGGCGCTTGCCTTCTGGGTTGTAGCGCCACATCTTTTCCCACCACACGGTGCGGAAGAAGTATGCGCCGGAGCCAAGCCAAGACCATTCAAGGCGGTGGCGCAAACGCTGCAGCGAGTTATAGGTGCGGAACTCTGCGACCGTTGCTGGGTGCCATACGAAGTCAAAGCCTTCGCGAGTGGTGTAGCCGTGGTGGATGCGATTGTGGCCGAGGTCCCATGCGGACTCAACGTGCACGCTGGGTCCCATGGAGAACTGAGCAACGATGCGATTGATTTTTGGAGATGAGAGCAGTGCGCCGTGGGAGGCGTCGTGTCCAAGAACGAAGAGACCAGATACTGCAAGTCCGCCAGCAATCCAGAGCGGAATGATGGCCCACCAAGAAGATGCCATTGCCAGAGCGGCAAGCGTCACGCCATAGACGATGGTGGCCTTGATGAGGGCGCGAACGGCGCGCCCAGTGGGGCGTTCGTAACAGACAGCGGGAATCGATTCGCGGACAGTATTCAGCGAATGGGTGCGGTCTTTGATGAGGGGAGCAGTTTCGTTCTCGATGCCGTCAGGCTATTTCATAAATGGTCATGTTTTGGCTCATTCGGTTGCGTAGCCTTAGTGCCTTATGGCAACTCTTCCAGCCGCAGCTTTCTCCATCGGCCTCGATTGCGAGCTCGACAACGTCCCAGGTGCCCTCGGACACTTGTGCACAGCAATTGGTGACGCCGGTGGCAACATCGGTGCCCTCGACGGGTTTGATATCCGTGGTCCCGTATTGCGTCGCACCTTGGTGGTGCATTGTCGCGACGAGGCTCATCAGCTGCAGATCGTTGAGAAGGTGAAGAACACCCCCAACATCAAATTGGTCGATTGGTGGGACCGCACGTTCCGTATGCATGAGAACGGCAAGATCCAGATGTTCTCCACCGCCCCAGTGCGTGACAAAGACGATCTTTCCATGGCCTACACGCCTGGTGTGGCTCGCGTGTGTACCGCCATCCAGAACGATCCTGCTCTCTCGCACAAGTACACAATTCGTAAGAACACTGTTGCAATCGTGAGCAACGGAACTGCAGTCCTTGGTCTCGGCGACATTGGTCCCGAAGGTGCCATGCCTGTGATGGAAGGTAAAGCTCTCCTCTTTAAAGAGTTCGGTGGCGTAGACGGTTTCCCTATTTGTATTAACGCTCGCACTGTTGACGAAGTCGTTGACTTCGTACAGCGCATTGCCCCAACTTTCGGTGGCATCAACCTTGAAGACATCGCTGCACCAGAGTGCTTCGAGATTGAAGAGCGTTTGCGTGCAAGCCTCGACATTCCTGTTTTCCATGACGACCAGCACGGCACCGCTGTGGTGACCCTTGCTGCATTGTGGAACTCGCTCAAGATCACTGGCAAGAAGATGGAAGACCTCTCCGTTGTTATTGCGGGTGTTGGCGCAGCAGGTGTTGCTATCGGCAAGATCCTTCTCAACGCTGGTGTTGGTGAAGTGGTGGGCTGTGACCGCGCAGGCGCGATCTACACCGGCCGTGGTGAACTCAACTCTGCGAAGGAATGGTTTGCTCAGCACACCAACCAAAGCCGCAAGATGGGCACCATCTCTGATGTGATGAAGGGCTCAGACGTTTTCATCGGCGTCAGTGGTCCAGACCTCATTACTGCCGCAGATGTTCGCTCAATGGCGAAGAATCCACTGGTGTTCGCAATGGCGAACCCCAACCCAGAGATTCGTCCAGAGCAAGTGGATGGTCTCGCGGCCGTTATGGCGACCGGTCGAAGCGACTATCCAAACCAGATCAACAACGTTCTTGCATTCCCTGGCATCTTCCGTGGTGCGCTCGATGCAAATGCGTATGACATCACCGAGAACATGAAGCTTGCAGCTGCTGTTGCAATCGCAGAATCCGTGAGCGATGCAGATCTGTCTCCTGAGTTCGTTGTTCCTTCAGTGTTCGACAAGACCATCGTCGAAAAGGTTGCACCAGCAGTTGCAGCTGCTGCCGTTAAAGACGGCGTTATTCGCAAGTCGTAAGACATCCCGATTCTGTCTGCGTACGCGGACAACAATGAAGCCATGACTAGTTCAGTAGTGCTTTGTATTGCTCTCGCTTCAGTTTTCTCTGTTGTTGATTGGTGGGCCGTCGCTCGCAATTCAAAGATTGTTGAATACATCTGCAAGCCAGCTGCCACTATTGCGTTTCTTGTCGCTGCTGCTCTGATTTCGGTTGATGATTCATTGCCAAAGACATGGCGGATTATTGCGTTGGTCTTTTGTGTGTTCGGCGACGTCTTCCTCATGCTTCCAAAGGATGCATTTGTCCCTGGGCTTGCATCTTTCGCGATTGCACAGATGTGTTTTGTGGTCAGTTTGGCCACGCAGGATGCGACGACATCAAAGCTGATCATCGGATTATTGATCGTTGTTCCGACCACGCTCTTTCTTTCACGTCGATTCATTACAGCAATCAAGTCATCGGGTCACGGTGAACTTGTACTTCCCGTTGCCGTGTACATGGTTGTGATCGCAGCGATGGCGACCAGTGCAATCGCCGGCGGAACTGCCATTGGTATTGCCGGTGCGATGTTTTTCTTGATTTCTGATTCGCTCATCGCAGAACATCGGTTCGTGAAGGAACGGGGATGGCAGTCGGTGGGAATCATGGTGACGTATCACGTCGCCCTCGCTGGTTTGGCACTTGGGCTTTTGTAGCTCTAACCCAATTCGCCGACCGTAGAGCCTGAAGGGGAGAGAAGTCCCTGAACGAGGGCAAGTCTCTTTGGCTTGCTTTTGTATACCCTAGGGGGTATGGTATCCAACGTTCGATAAACGACATTGGAGTTCCCACATGGACAACATGACTTTGGCTGAGGAATACCCCGGTCACGCACCATCCCCAGCGGCTGACAAAAAGGCCCTCTTCTCACGCTTGGCCGCCAGCATGGCTCGTCATCGCAAATTGGTCATTTTCGTTTGGCTAGCGATCACCATTGCTGCGGCTCCGCTGGCAATTTCGCTTACGGGTGCTCTGTCAGGAGCAGGTTGGGATGCAAAGGGATCCACGGCGGAAACAGTTCGTCACGAACTTCGTGCCGACTTCCCATCTCTTGGTGCAGAAAACCCCGTAGTTGTATTTCACCAGGACACTTCTATTGCGGAGAATCCTGTCGAGATTCAGAAGTTGATGGACAAGCTGTCCGCTGGTCCTGAGGTTGTCTCTTTCGCTGACCCGTTGAAGATGCCTGCAGAAGCAGGAATGATTTCTCGTGACGGCAAGACGGCACTTATCCCAGTCGAGCAAAAGATTGATGAAGAAGCGCAGCGCCCCGAGTTCGCAGGTGAACTTGGCACGTATGTCGGCGAAATCGAATTGGCTGGTTCTGCAACTGCAAATGTCACTGGTGAATGGCCAGTGTGGGCTGACTTCAACAAGATGAACGAAGAGGCTCTGCACAAAGCAGAACTTGTTAGTGGATTGCCAACCCTCGTGATGTTGTTCATCGCTTTTGGCGCAATGATTGCCGCTGGAAT
>JBEDFA010000048.1:0-39902 GCA_041175365.1 Actinomycetota bacterium
GGATTCGACTGGGCTGACAGTTTCGACATCGATACTCGCAACATCATGACAACTAATCCAGCGGCACTTTCAACCGTGACCCAACACGAAGCGTTCTCGCTTGCAGTGCCCACCCCAGATCACTTTTTGCCTCTTGCCTACATTGCAGGCATCGCTGCAACAACTGATGCATCTGTATCTGTCTTCAATGACGAGCGAACCATGGGTTCACTGTCGATGACCTCATATTTTGCTCAGCCCGCATAGGGCACACAACTACAGCTTGTCGGCGGGATAGTCCGCATACGATGCTTTAAACACACCTTGATGCAACAGCACAGTGGCGATGAGGCCACCGGTGACTGGGTCCGAGATGTACGTACGAGTCCACCAGCTTTCAACGCGACGGCTCTGGCCTACACCAACAATCTCATGCACTAATTCGTATTCATGGTCGACAAAGAGCGGACCGTCCACCATGCGAACTTCAAGATCAATGAATAATCCGACGGCTGGTCCACGCACTATGCCGACACCGCCCACCTTGTGTGCCAACACACTGGCCATCTCCGTCGGAATAATCGCGCGACCCCAGGGAGTGTCATTCGACGAATACCACGACGATGGCTCCGTGATGACTTTCAACTTGTCGTTCAAGGAGAACGGATACAAGTGGCCGTTGTGCTCATCCGCCGCCATTGTGACGCGCTTGGGTTCGCTGCGCTGCCCCACCACCAATTGATCAACAATGTGCAGTTCGCCTGGATCCTTCACACCCGCAAGACGCTTATCAAGCTCCGTCTCACCATGGTCAGGACCACATGTGATTGTTCCAGAAAGGACAGAGCTGCCATCGCTCTTCACTGCTCCAATTCGCGCCACTTGCAATTCTGCTGTGGTGGCAAACGGCTGCACTGTCTCGCCCTCGATCACCATGTTTTCAAAATGAGAGCTAATGCATCCCTGCTCGAACCACTTCTCGCCCCACAGACGAACACCAATCGGATCGAACTGACTGAAATGTGTTGGCCCCTCAATGGGTGCACCTGCAAGTCCTAACTTGTCCGCAGTTGCTTCATCGTGAACACTTGCATGACCGTCATATTCTTGGTCGGACAACATCTGCTTCGGCGCACGCACCGGACCAGTGATCGTTAGTTCTGTTGGAAACGCTTCCGTGTTCATGCTTCATTGTCGCAGATTCATTCACCCAGAAGTACAGTTGCGTCGATGTCCATCCAGCAAATGACCGTTGTTGACTCACACGTCCATTTGTTGCCAGGACGCTTGGGCGAAAAAGTACGAGCATTCTTTGACGCCGGAATCGGTACAGGCACACCACTTGCATACCCAAACGATCACGACTTTGTCGTCAATTCTCTTCATCACGAAGGAGTCGACGTGTTGTGGACACTCCCCTATGCGCATAAACCGGGCGTGGCAGAAGGACTCAATCAGGCTTCGGCGCAAACAGTTCAACAGTTTGCAGACTCGCCACTCACACTCGTTGGTGGACTGACCGTACACCCCGCCGACGACAATGCCGTTTCAATTGTGCAACACGCAGTAGATGAACTTGGCCTTTGCGTGTTGAAGCTGCATTGCTCCGTGGGATCTTTCTCTATCGAAGACTCACGGCTCTTGCCTGTCTTCTCCTTTGCAGCTGAACGTCGACTGCCTGCTGTAGTGCACTTAGGCCACAATGTGAATGGCCGCACTGAAGCTGAAGAACTTCCAGCAATTGCAAGAACTGCCAACCTCTTCCCTCGAATGCCGTTGATTCTCGCCCACTGCGGCCACCATTCGGCACCCGAAGCTCTCCAGCTAATGCATCAACATCCGTCTCTCTATGCAGATCTCACCCCAGTTGTTCATGAGTTCCCAGAAATTGACTCCAGGAATCTTGAGTTGCTTCACGACCGTATTTTGTTTGGCACTGATGCCCCTAACACCGCCATCAGTGTGACCGAATGCCTGAATTGGCTCCTCAGTCTTGAATTAAGCCCACTTGCGCAGAGATCAATACTTGGCGACAACGCGATGACACTGATCTCAAATGTTGCGGCTTAAGTATCTACTGGCTTGGTAACCGCTCTGCGCGTAACGCAGAACGGCGAACTTTTCCTGCATCATCACGCAAGGCAAAGTCCACAAACTCAAACGTGCGCGGCACTTTGTAAATCACCAGTCGCTCACCGAGGAAAGCTTTGAGTTGATCTTCTGATACCTCATTGGTATTCGCTTCAACAATTGCATGCACCGTATTGCCCTTGTCTTCATCGGGAATGCCAATGACAGCACAAGATTTCACTGCGGGATGTTCTTGGATCGCTGCTTCGATTTCAGCGGGATAGATATTTGCGCCACCCGAGAGAATCATGTCGGCGGCGCGATCACCGAGATAGAGGTAACCGTCTTCATCAAGTCGGCCCATGTCACCCAATGATTCCCAACCGCCTTCACGAGTTCGCGCAGTTGCACCAAGATATTTGTATGTGGGCGTTGCACGTGGACTACGCATCCACACCTCACCCATCTCTCCGACAGGCACTTCATTGCCATCCTCGTCGGTAATCGACACGGTGCCAGGAGCAACTTTGCCAACAGATCCGCGATGCGCCATCCACTCCGGACCTGTAATCACCGTTGCCACTTGTGCCTCGGTACCTGCATACAACTCAAAGATGCGCTCAGCGCCCAACCATTCAATCCACGCAAGCTTTAACCATTCAGGGCATGGCTCTGCAAGGTGCCACACCACACGAAGGCTTGAGAGGTCGAACGATAGACGTTCTTCATCAGGCAAGCGCAAGATTCGCTTCATCATGGTGGGCACCATGTACAAAACAGATCCCTTGTACTTTTGAATTTCTTCCAACGTTCCTGCCGCATCGAATCTCGGCAACAGAGCAACCTGCAAACCGTTCAACAACGCTTGGCAGCTCCACACAGCAGGACCGTTGTGATACAGCGGCCCAGGCATCACAAGACACCCACCTGGGTCCATCATCAATGGCGGCGGCAAAGTTTCGTCGAATGCCGCGGGGTCGCCCGACACAATCAACTTTGGTCGTCCTGTGCTTCCACCAGATGTCGGCGCTTTCCATGCTTGCGAAATCACATAAGGCAAGTGCGAGGCATCAGCATCTGGTGCACGAAAGCCAGTGGGTAGACAGGTGCGACCAGGGAATGCTTCTGCCTCAATTCCGATCATTGCCGAAGGGTTTGCTAACTCAATAATTGCTTCAAGTTCACGTTGAGGCAGACGTGATGAGATGGGTTGTGGTGTCGCACCCAGTCTCCATGTCGCGACATATGCAATGAAGAAATCAATACTGTTAGGGACCGCAACAGTCACCATGTCACCTTCACGAGTTCCCCGCTCATGCAAGTACACCGCAAGGCTGTAGGCCTGACGAATTAGTTCCGCTCGAGTAATTGTGTCTTGCCCACAAGAGACCGCAATGGTGTCTGGTGATTCTGTTGCAAGGTCTTCGAGGCGCTGAATGAAAGAAATCATTACTGCAATGTTTAGTGCCTTTCTCAGGACACTCTGACACTGGAGGTCGTTACAGGATTATCGAAACTGTTGGCAGCCAAACGAATGAGGCCAAAGTGCCCACACCCACGACAAAAGCAACGAGCTTTTCATCGAATCCAGCAGCAACTGCAACAACACCAGCAGTCACCATTGGTGGCGCGGCTGCTTCCAAAATGGAAGTGCTCCAGACCAAGTCACGTGTGGAAGCAAACAACACAGCGACAGCTAACAAGACTGCAGGCACCGCCACCATCTTGATGACAAGACCCGTGACGGCAGGACCAACAACGGATCGATCCACTTTTAATGTGAAGCGAAGGCCCAGGGCACCCATCGCTACCGGCGCAACGGACAGACCAATGTCGTTCAGGACCCGCAATACGTTTGGGTCTAATTGCACCATGCGTAGCGGGATCACAGTGAGTAATGCAAGGAACGGACCAAAACGAGAGAGCCGACGCACAATTGCTTTGACACCGGATTCACCAGTGCCGAATCGTCCAGAAATGTAGGAGCCGTAAATGGCTAATCCCAGGAATGTGCCGAGTTGGTCATACGCGATTGCGGCAGAGAGGTGATCTTCCCCCAACAAACCGCGCACCATTCCCAGACCAAGGAAACTCGTATTTCCCAGCACAGCGACCAACATGAGCGCACCAATGGTCTGACGAGACCAGTTCCGTGCACGCCCAATGAAATACACAGCGCAGGAACAGCCAATGATGCACCCCCAGGCTGCGATAAACGGCACGAGGAGATCCGCGTCAACTTTGACCGTTGTCATCTTCGCGATGATGACTGCAGGAAGTGCAAAATTCAGTACGTAGCGCTCGGCGAACCAAATGACTCGAGGCGGAACTGCAACTCGTGAACCAATGAGCCAACACACAAGAAAAGTGGCCACCACCAGAAGAATCACTCTTTGAACTTAGTGGGGATGCCCGAGTGCCCAACGGGAATCAACCCATAGTCCGTGTGGGACAATGTCACATGGCTTCGAACCACGACATCGCTTCACCATTGCTGGGCACCATCTTCAAGGTCAAAGTTTCCGTGGGCGATACCGTGAGAGCGAATCAGGAAATTCTCATCATTGAATCGATGAAGATGGAACACCCTGTCGAGGCAGGAGTTGATGGTGTCATTGCATCCATCGCCGTTACAGAAGGCGACACCATTGCTGCCGGCCAGATGCTTCTCACCATCACACCTGGTGTCGTTACTGACGCCACCAGACAAGACACATTGATTCAAGAATCTGGCGACCGAACAGATTTGTCTCGATACCGCGAACGTCGGCACCTCACGACAGATGACGCACGACCCGAAGCAGTCGCACGACGTGCTTCGAAAGGACAACGCACTGCACGCGCAAATATTGCTGATCTTGTCGATGACGGAAGTTTCGTTGAGTACGGCTCATTTGCTGTTGCGGCACAACGCCAACGTCGAGAACTCGATGACCTCATTCGCAATACACCCGCAGATGGTCTGGTGGGCGGTCTCGCAACTGTGAATGCTGAGCTATTCGACGAAGAGACTTCACGAATTGCATTGGCCTCCTACGACTACACCGTGCTTGCAGGCACGCAAGGTTTTCTCAACCATCGCAAGAAGGACAGGCTCTTCACCGTTGCTGAACAATTGCGCACACCTTTTGTGCTCTTCGCAGAAGGTGGCGGCGGACGACCAGGCGACACTGATGCTGCTGGCGTTGCCGGCTTAGATGGTCCAGCTTTCGCACTCTTTGCCCGCCTCTCAGGACTTGTCCCTCTTGTGGGAATCACTTCCGGATACTGCTTCGCAGGCAACGCAGCACTGCTGGGTTGTTGCGATGTCGTCATCGCTACAGAGAACTCCAACATCGGTATGGCTGGCCCCGCAATGATTGAAGGTGGCGGATTAGGCGTTGTGAAACCAACGGACATCGGTCCGATCGAAGTCCAAACAGCCAACGGCGTCGTTGACATTCGCGTGCCCAATGAAGAAGCCGCAGTTGCTGTTGCCAAGAAATATCTCGGCTTCTTTCAAGGAGCAACAGAGAATTGGAAGCGTCACGAGGATGATGCACTTCGTCCTCTCATTCCGGAACAGCGCACGCGTGTCTATGACGTACGCACGGTGATTGATGCACTTGCCGATATTGACTCTGCACTTGAGTTGCGACCGACATTTGGTGTGGGCATTCTCACGACACTTCTTCGCATTGAAGGAAAGCCAGTCGGAGTCATTGCAAACAACCCCGCTCATCTTGGTGGCGCCATTGATGCAGATGCTTCCGATAAAGCTTCCCGCTTCATCCAATTGTGCGATGCCTACGACATCCCAATCGTCAGCCTCTGCGACACACCGGGCTTTATGGTCGGACCTGATGCAGAGCACACTGCACAGGTACGTCACTTCGGGCGCATGTTCGTCACCGCAGCAAGCATCACTGTTCCATGGGTCACCATCGTGCTGCGTAAGGGTTATGGCCTCGGCGCAATGGCCATGGCCGGTGGTGGTTTCCATTCCAATTCCATGACTGTGTCGTGGCCAACAGGCGAATTCGGCGGCATGGGCCTCGAAGGTGCTGTGCGCCTTGGCTACAGCAAAGAACTTGCTGCAATCGAAGATGAGACCGAACGCTCAGAACTGGAAGCAAAGTTGATTGCTCGTGCGTACGAACACGGAAGTGCACTCAACATGGCAAGCCATGTTGAGATTGACGATGTGATTGACCCTGCTGAAACTCGTCAGCGCATTCTCAGCATCATTGGTGTCACCAAATCCTGGCGCGCACGTGAAGGCAAGAAACGCCCCATGGTCGACACTTGGTGAGTCTCGTCGCTGTCGACAAGTTCAACAGTTAGAAAGCAGCAAGGCCTTGGCGAAGCTGGGTCGCTAATTCTTCATCAATGATGGTGTCGCTATCAGCAGCGAACTTTTCATGAATTGCCGCAGCACTCACTTCTGCAACGACCGTGCCTCCCAATGCTTGCAAGAGTCCGCTCGTTGCAGCAAGAACTTTCTTTCCGCCACCAGGTCCTGGAGTTGTTGCAATCACCATTGACGTTTTACCAATGATGGGGCCAGCCATAAATGGACGTGATGCCCAGTCAATGAGATTCTTCGTCGCACCGGAATAGGAACCGCTGTATTCAGGACCAGCGATAATCACACCATCAGCTTCAGCAATAGCAGCACGCAAGGCTGCAACGATCTCTGGAACGGTTTCGCCGTCGAGATCTTGGTTGTACATCGGCAACTCAGCGATATCGAACAAAGCAATCTGCGTACCAGCAGGAGCCAGCGCGGGCAGAGCGCGAAGAACGCGCGTATTGAAAGAGTCCTTACGAAGAGAACCGGAGAAAGCAATCAATGTTGTCATTGCCGATGAACGATACGGAGCCCATGCTCGGTATCCCACATCGAAATGACCAGTTCATCTCCTGCCACTTCCACCAGATGAACCTTACGAATCTCAACGGAAAAGAAATTGCCCTCCGCGGGATTCTCAGGTCTCCATTGGGCAGCGCGCTGAGCGTCAAGAGGAATAGCAATGCCCGAGACTCGTGCGTCTCCGCCTTCCATCTCTTCACTCAGGGTTGCCGAGTGCACTGCGATGCGTGGGTCACGATTGATATCAGCAACCTTCCGCGCACCAGGCATCGACCCGAACCACATCTCCCCTTCATTGAAGAAGACATTGATGCCACTCAGCCGGGGTGCACCAGCAGAATCCAAGGTGCCCAGAACATGGTGGGCATGACCCTCAAATCGGGCGCGAATCTTGGCGGCCAGTTCCGGTGCTTCTGATGCAAAAACTGACCAATTCGTCATGGGTTTCAAGGATAGGAGCCAGCATGAAACAATGACGGGGTGAGCATCTCCCCCATTTTTGACCCTGCTGCTTGGCGCGAAGTCCCCGGCTTCTCCTTTACCGACATCACGTATCACCGTGCCGTCGACCAAGGCACCGTGCGCATCGCCTTCAACCGACCAGAGGTACGCAATGCGTTTCGCCCACACACCGTTGATGAGTTGTACACCGCGCTTGACCATGCGCGTATGACCACTGATGTCGGTTGCGTTCTCCTCACCGGGAATGGACCTTCACCCAAGGACGGTGGATGGGCGTTCTGCAGCGGCGGCGACCAGCGCATTCGTGGCAAAGACGGTTACAAGTACGCCGAAGGAGAAACAGAAGAAACTGTTGATCGCGGCCGCTCTGGCCGTTTGCACATTCTTGAAGTGCAACGACTTATTCGCTTCATGCCCAAAGTTGTTATCTGTGTTGTGCCGGGCTGGGCAGCAGGTGGCGGACACAGTCTTCATGTTGTCTCCGACCTCACGCTTGCGAGCAAAGAACATGCTCGTTTCAAACAAACAGATGCGGATGTCGCATCATTTGATGGCGGGTATGGCTCTGCTTATCTCGCAAAGATGGTCGGACAAAAGTTTGCTCGCGAAATCTTCTTCCTTGGTCGCGAGTACTCGGCTGATGACATGGTCGCCATGGGTGCTGTCAATGCATCTATTCCGCACGCTGACCTTGAGAAGGTTGCCCTCGAGTGGGCAAAAGAAATCAATGGCAAGAGCCCAACAGCTCAGCGCATGTTGAAGTTTGCATTCAACCTTGTTGATGACGGTCTTGTCGGGCAGCAGGTTTTTGCTGGCGAGGCAACACGCCTTGCGTATGGAACGGATGAGGCTGCCGAAGGTCGCGAATCATTCCTCGAGAAGCGTGATCCCGACTGGTCACCATTCCCTTGGTACTACTAAGTCCTCGCGATTAGTACTTCATGATCTCTGTTGTCCACGAAGCAAGTGATGCACGACTTGATGCATTTCGCTGGCGTGATCGACAATTAGCAAGCAAGGCAGACCGTCTTGAATCAGTCGGCGCTGGTTTGTTTGTCGCTGAAGGCGACCTTGTGGTCGGACGCGCTATCGATGCAGGATGCACGACAATCGCATTGCTCTGCGACGAACCAATGGCACGACACTTTTCAACTCGCGTTCCCGAATCAGTCGACGTCTTCATTGGCGCAGAACAACTTCGGCAAGATGTCACCGGACTTGGCGTTCCTTTACGCGCAACGGGACTCTTCCAGCGACCACCGCTGACGAACCCTGATGATCTACTTGCGAAATCACGTCGCATCTTGGTGGCCGAGGCTGTTGATAATCCCACCAACCTCGGGGCCATTACGCGTAGTGCAGCAGCACTTGGTTGGGATGCGCTGATTCTCACCGCAGGCAGTGCTGATCCGTTGGCTCGACGTGCGCTACGAGTCTCGATGGGGACCGGACTCACGCTCCCCTTTGCGCGCCTTGAGGCCGGAGACACCATCGGTGCACTCCTCAGTCGCCACAAGTGCATCTCCTACGGATTGACGCCGAGCGACTCTGCAATCGACATTGCTTCCGTCAAGCCGACAGCAGAACGCATTGCACTTCTCTTGGGCAGTGAACGCGACGGTCTCGATGCAGACACCATGGAATCTGTACACACTCTCGTACGTATTCCCATGCACGCCGGAGTCGACTCACTTAATGTCGGCGTCGCTGCCGCAATCGCGATGTACGCGTTGGGATCAGGAATTTCGTAGGTGTTCCGCGGCATTCACCATGTAATTGGCTATTTGCTGCGTCACAGACTCCCGGTCGCTTTCTGCCACTAAAGGCAGTGTTTGCTCAATGGCCGTGGCCATATGCATCAACCAGCGATCGCGTTCAAGAGCGCCGATGGCAAAACCACCATGACGCATACGCAGCATTGGATGACCACGTTGTTCCATGTAGTCATGCGGGCCACCCCAATATTGAGCAAGAAACATTGTGAGGCGTTTACGTGCCTCGACCGTGTCGCTTCCTTCGGGATACATCGAAATCAAGATCTGATCTTGTTCAACGCCGTCGTAAAACGCATCCACCAACTTCACAAAGAAATCAGCGCCGCACATCTCGTACACACTGCGCTCGGCAGCATCAGATGACATGACTAGTAGAACTCGGGGTCTTCCCAGTTGGGGAAGATGTCAGGCAAGCCATCGCTCACGCGATCGGGATACACAGCTGCACGCTTCTCGAGGAAACTAGTCACGCCTTCTTTTGAGTCGGCGCTACGACCGCGGGCAGAAATACCGCGCGACTCCACTGCATGGGCATCCATCGGATGGGAAGCACCCATCATGCGCCAGAGCATCTGACGTGACAATGCAACCGAAACTGGTGCAGTGTTGTCCGCGATCTCCCGTGCGATGCCACGAGCAACTGCAAGCAATTCATCACCTGGATGCACGCTACGGACAAGGCGACCTTGCAAAGCTTCCTCGGCCTCAAAGACACGCCCCGTGAACACCCATTCCGTTGCTTGCTGAATACCAACGAGTCGTGGGAGGAAATAGGACGAACAGGCTTCGGGAAGAATGCCGCGCTTTGCGAAAACAAAACCGAACTTTGCTCCATCTGCTGCGATGCGAATGTCCATTGGCAATGTCATCGTGACACCCACGCCGACGGCTGCTCCGTTAATCGCACCAATGACTGGCTTCACACTATTGAAGATGCGCAGGGACACCATTCCGCCACCGTCGCGAGGAACACCTTGCTTGGTCTGGATGTCGCTTCCCCCCTTGGAGAATGTCGCACCACCTGAGGAGAGATCGGCACCCGCACAAAAGGCGCGACCCGCACCGGTGAAGATCACAGCTTTCACGTTGTCATCCGCATCGGTGAGATCAAGAGCAGAAATGATTTCGTGCATCATGCGACCCGTGAACGCATTCATCTTGTCGGGGCGATTCAAAGTGATGGTCGCAATGCCTTCACTTACGTCATAGGCGATGTCCTGAAAGTCCATGTCATGACCCTAGCGATACCTAGGGAAGCAGGAGAGATTGGGCTAAACGTCGAGAAACTTGCTGGATGCAACGCCAGAACCGACGCCACCAGCGACTGCACCAATGACCAACAACGCAATCATGATGCCGTTCACATACGACCCAGGAACAACGAGCGAACTCACACCTGTGCCCGCTTTGAAGCCGGCAACGCCTGATGTCCAAGCACTGTTGAGTGCCCACAGACCACCACACGAAACGATTGCCCCTGCAAGCCCTTGAATAAGGCCTTCCAAGATGAATGGCACACGAATGAACCAGTCGGTGGCACCCACCAATTTCATCACTTCAATCTCGCGACGGCGAGCAAAGATCGCTGTGCGAATGGTGTTCCAAATGAGAATGACGGCAACAGCCAACAACACCAAAGACATACCAATCGTGACAGTGCGTACGAATCCGGACAACGTTGAGATCACATCAAATTCATCTTCAGCAAGTGACACACCTGCGACGCCGGGAAGCGTTCGATACTGATTCGCCAAACTGCGAACGAGTTCCGGGTCCGTCGTTTTTGGAACCACTTTGAACTGTGAAGGAATTGTCTCAATCGACAACAAACTGAGAGTTGTTGGGTCGCCTGCAAAGACACGTTGTGCTTCAGCAAAACTTTGAGTCTTGTCAAGATATTCCAGCTTCTTCACGTCAATGACGTTGGGCTGCGATTCCAGGTTCTGCTTAATGAACGTGAGCGCTTCAGGCGCCACATCCGGACGAACGAAGACGATCATGCCGACATCGCCGCGCCACTGAACTAACAGATTGTCAAATGCTCGCTGGATGAGGAAGGTCGTGCCCACCAACAACAGCGAGACGGCAGAAGTAATCACAGCAGCGACTGACAACGTGACGTTGCGGCGGAAACTGGCGATTGTTTCGCGGAAGGCGTAAGAGAGACGCTGAATCATTCGTACACACCACGTTCCTGGTCGCGAACAATGACACCACGGTCCAATTGGATTACTCGGCGACGCATGGCGTTCACCACGCGATGGTCGTGAGTCGCCATCACAATGGTGGTGCCTGTGCGGTTAATCGCATCCAGCAAACCCATAATGCCTTCACCCGTTGCGGGGTCAAGGTTTCCGGTGGGCTCGTCTGCCAACAAAATGAGTGGACGATTCACGAATGCGCGGGCAATAGAAACTCGCTGCTGTTCGCCACCTGACAACTGGTGCGGGAAACGATCTTCCTTGCCAGCAAGACCCACAAGATCAAGCACCTGTGGCACCTGTTGGCCGATGACGTGCTTTGGCTTGCCAATGACCTCAAGAGCGAACGCAACGTTTTCAAAAACTGTCTTATTCGGAAGAAGCTTGTAGTCCTGGAACACATTGCCCATGGTGCGACGCAGGTATGGAATCTGGCTATTGGCCATCTCATTGATATTGCGACCAGCCACCCACACGTTGCCGCGTTCGGGGCGTTCCTGACGGTTCATCAGACGCAGAAGAGTCGACTTGCCAGAGCCGGACGGGCCCACGAGGAACACAAATTCACCCTTCGGGACATCGAAGGACGCATCGCGTACGGCGGGCAATTCCGAGCCGTACATCTTGGAGACATTCTCAAGGCGAATCATGAAGTACAACAACCTAGCAACGGGGGCAGGAACGGGCGGGGCGCCCCTCAAACCCTTACGGGGCTTACTCTGCCTGAGCCCTGCGCCAGCGCAGGTACCCCTCCATGAAGCCGTCGAGGTCGCCGTCGAGGACGTTTGCGACGTTGCCCGATTCCACCTCTGTACGCAGGTCCTTCACCATTTGGTAGGGCTGCAACACGTAGGAACGAATCTGACTACCCCACCCGACCATCGCGGTCTTGCCGGCAATGCGGTCCTTCTCGGCCTGATGCTCTTCTTCGATCTTGGCGGCAATCATCGCCTTCAGACGGGTCATGGCCTTCTCGCGGTTTTGCAACTGGCTGCGCTCTTCCTGACTGCTGGCCACTGCGCCTGTGGGTTCATGAATCAGACGCACCGCGGATGATGTCTTGTTCACGTGCTGACCACCTGCGCCAGATGCGCGGAATACTTCCATACGGATTTCAGACTCGTTCACTTCGATATCAGGTGCATCCATCACGGGCCACACCTGCACAGTTGCAAAACTTGTCTGGCGACGGCCTTGGTTATCAAAGGGGCTGATGCGCACCAGACGATGCGTGCCACGCTCTGATGTCATCAGTCCGTATGCGTAACGACCTTTAATGGTGAATTCTGCCGACATGATTCCGGCCTCAGCGCCAGGGCTCACATCGTCGACTTCTACAACGAATCCACGGCGCTCCGCCCAGCGTGTGTACATGCGCAACAAAAGCTCTGCCCAGTCCTGCGCATCGACGCCACCGTCCTTGGCATTGATCTGCACGATGACATCGACTGCATCGTGTTCACCCGTGAAAAGGCTGCGCATTTCTAGGACTCCGAGCCCAGATGCAACCTTTGCAATTCCTGCTTCAATTTCGGGCTCTTGCGTCTCGTCATCAATCTCTCGTGCCATCTCATGCAGCACATCAAGGTCGTCCACAATTGCTCGGAGGCCGTCATACTCATCGACGTCTGATTTGACGTTTGAGTACTCGGTATTGATCTTCTTGGCGCGGTCTTGGTCATCCCACAAATCCGGACGTGAGATCTCAATCTCTAATTCACTGAGACGAGCTCGAGACGCACCAATCTTGAGATAGTCCTCTGCTTCGCCAAGTCGGCGAGCAAGTTCTCGAAGGTCGTTGGTGAAGTCACGCATGCGAAAGTTCCTGGAGACGAATGTCAGGCGGCAGAGCCGTGACAGACCTTGTACTTGCGACCCGAACCACAAGGGCACGGCGCATTACGTGGTGTGTTCGACCAGTCATTGACATCGTTCACTACGGGCTTTCGGGGCGCATCATCTTCGGACGGCAACAGGCTTGGATCAACATCGCCGCCGGCGATAGCTGCAGCTACGAATCCATCAGTTGAGACGTCGTCACTGCTTGTTTCAGTGAGATTTTGCACTTGCACTGCAGGCTGTTCTTCATTGACAACCTGAACATGCATGACGTAGCGCACGAAGTCTTGTGCAATGCCAATCATCATCTCGCCGAACATCTCGAAGCCTTCACGCTGCCATTCGGTGAGCGGATCCTTCTGACCCATTGCACGAAGGTTGATGCCCTCTTGCAAGTAGTCCATCTCTTCAAGATGCTCGCGCCAACGCTGGTCAATAATGCTGAGCATCACTTGGCGTTCAATCTGACGAAGAGTGTCGGAACCCAGTTCGTCTTCGCGTTGCTTGTAGTGGCGATTTGCATCAGCCATCACGAGGTCGTACACAGCATCAGTACTGAGACACTGCTCAATCTGCACTTCAGTGATCGTTGCTGGCCAGTACGTGCGCAGTTCTTGTGCAAGACCCTCCAGGTCCCACTCGTCAGATGCTTCAGATACGCAATATGTCTCAATCAGCGAATCCACGGCTTCAGCCAGATACTCCATCGCGGCAGCCTTGAGATCGGCTCCGGACAGGATCTGATCGCGGCGCATGTAGATGACCTTGCGCTGCTCGTTCATGACTTCGTCGTACTTCAGAACGTTCTTGCGAATTTCTCCGTTGCGTTGTTCCACAGTTGACTGCGCGCGCTCGATGGCCTTCGTGACCATTTTTGCTTCAATCGCTTCGTCATCGGGTAACGCACGACCCATCACCCACGACAATGCACCTGTTGCAAACAGACGCATGAGTTCATCGTCAAGCGACAAGTAGAAACGACTTGCGCCAGGGTCACCCTGACGACCTGCACGACCACGCAACTGGTTGTCGATACGGCGACTGTCATGACGCTCGGTACCCAGCACGTAGAGCCCGCCAAGTTCACGAACCTTTGCACCTTCTTCAGCGCACTGCTGCTTGTGAATCGGCAGCAATTCCTCATAGCGAGCCAATGCTTCGCGACGAGCATTTTGGAAATCTTCGTGCAACTGCGCAAGAGGCGCAGGCAATGCGAACTCGTCCACCATGACGCTGGCATCGACGCCTTCAGCGAGAACCTGTTGGCGAGCGAGAAGTTCTGGGTTACCGCCCAAAAGAATGTCGACACCACGACCAGCCATGTTGGTAGCAACAGTGACTGCGCCGAGACGGCCGGCCTGGGCAACGATCTGTGCTTCACGTGTGTGCTGCTTTGCGTTCAACACTTCATGGCGGATTCCGCGCTTGGTGAGTTCTCGCGACAGATATTCGCTCTTCTCCACGCTGATGGTGCCCACCAAGATTGGCTGGCCCTTCGCATGACGTTCTGCAATGTCTTCGACAACAGCGCGGTATTTCGCGACCTCTGACTTGTAGATCAGGTCTGGCTCATCAACACGCAAGAGCGCACGGTTCGTCGGAATGGGCACAACCTGCAAGTCGTATGTCGTGACGAGTTCGGCAGCTTCTGTCTGCGCGGTACCGGTCATACCAGCCAACTTGTCGTACATGCGGAAGTAGTTCTGCAATGTAATGGTGGCAAGGGTTTGGTTCTCTTCGTTGATGCGAAGACCTTCCTTGGCTTCCACCGCTTGGTGAATACCTTCGCTCCAGCGGCGACCTTCAAGAACACGACCGGTGAACTCATCAACAATCTTCACTTCACCAGCGTCAACGATGTAGTCCTTGTCGCGACGGTAGAGCTCTTTCGCCTTCAGGGCGACAGCTAATTGATGGACGAGATTTTGCTGCACAGCGTCGTACAAGTTGTCGAGACCGAGTTCTTTTTCGACCTTCTCCACACCGGCTTCCGTTGGGAAGACAACACGCTTTGACTCATCAACCTCATAATCAACGTCACGCTGCAAGGTGCGCACGATGGACGAGAACTTGTAATACATCGCTGCTGCATCAGCCAGACGACCAGAGATGATCAGAGGCGTACGAGCTTCGTCAATGAGGATGCTGTCCACTTCGTCAACAATGGCGAAATTGTGACCCCGCTGAACTTTCTCAGTTAACGAGCCGGCCATGTTGTCGCGCAAGTAATCGAAACCAAATTCGTTGTTGGTGCCGTACGTGATGTCGCATGCATAGTCTTCGCGCTTCTGAGAAGCAGATTCACGAAGACCAGGGATGACGAGACCAACACTGAGTCCGAGCCACTGGTGAATACGACCCATCCACTCAGCATGGAAACGAGCGAGATAATCGTTGACGGTGATGACATGAACGCCATCGCCTGAGAGTCCATTGAGGTAGGCAGGCAAAGTCGAGACAAGCGTCTTTCCTTCACCAGTCTTCATTTCGGCAACCCAGCCGAAGTGCAGTGCCGCACCACCCATGAGCTGCACATCGAAATGGCGCTGGCCAATGACACGGAAAGAGGCTTCGCGAACAACGGCGAACGCTTCCACCAAAATGTCATCGAGGGTCTCGCCCTGCGCTAGACGAGCACGAAACTCGACGGTCTTTGCCTTCAGGGCCTCGTCGGAGAGAGCCTCCATTGCGGGGCCAAGGGCATTGATTTCGGGAACGAGGCTCTGCAGGGCCTTCACCCGCTTGCCGTCGCCAGCCCTGAGGACGCGTTCAAGAACTTTCATGTGAGTCCAATCCTATCTGTGGACCCCTCTGAGCCAGTTCGCAGGAAGCATAAGAAGGCGGTAAGACTGCCTGTTTATGAGCCAAAGAGCAGTGGACGCAGTCATCTTCGACCTGGGTGGGGTCATTATGAAGAATGGCGGGCCTCGAGACTTCACACGTCGCTACCCCGACCATGACCCCGCAGTAGTCGCAGAGATCGTCATGGGGCCGCACCATCTCGACACCGACCACCAGTGGCATCGTCTTGAACGCGGCGAAATCACAATGGCTGAGTGCCGTGCCATCACCAAAGACATGCTGGACACAGCAGGCATTGTGGCCACTGTTCCCGCACCCGCCCCCGCCGCGGGTGGTGCAGCATTCAATTTTCAATTGAACGAAGAGATGGTCGCATTCATTCACGACTTGAAATCTGCAGGTCTCCCTATCGGCATCTTGACAAACAATGTTAAGGAGTTCCGTGAGATGTGGTGGCCACTCATGGACTTCGATTCCGTCTTTGACACCATCGTCGATAGTCACGAAGTGAAGATGCGCAAACCAAACCCCGCCATCTATCACCTCACCATGGAGCGCATCGGGGCAACACCTGGCCGCACTGCATTCCTTGACGACTTGCGCGCAAATGTCGACGCAGCCAATGCCATTGGCATGCATGGCGTATGGGTGGAAGAAGATGCCAGCGGTGCGATCGCCGCCGCTCGTGCACTCAGCGGATTGCTGTAATCACCACACATATGTCAGTGCAATGCACGTCACGTGCGATGCATTGACTCGCACTAACGCCTCAGCAGCCGCACGCATCGTTGCCCCCGTCGTCATCACATCATCGATCACCCAAATCGACTTGCCATTTACACGCGGTCGAGAAACAAACGATGGTCGAGTCAGTCGTTCTTCTCGTCCGCTACCGGTTTGACGGCCATTGTTCTCTCGGCGCAACAATCGTTGATGACGCACACCGATCCGAGACGCGACATGACGTGCGATGAGTTCTGACTGATCAAACCCACGTTCCTGCCGTCTTTGCGACGTTGTTGGAGCCCATGTCACAACATTGCACGCATCAAGCTGGCGCAACTCCTTCACCGTCATCTCTGCCAATGCTCTGGACAACTGCTTTCTTCCTTCATATTTCAACTGCAGAATCGCATCTCGGATCTCTCCTCCATGTTCAAATAACCCGACGTAATCGACTCTTGATAAATAACCGCCGGGCGTTTGCAACATTTCAGTACGGTGTATCTCCATGTCTTCTTCTCCTGCCGTCACCCCTCGCCCACTTCGCGAGCGCACTGTTGAACGGCTCCTGCGATGTGTAACTGGACTCGCATGTTTCGGCATCGGAATTGCATTCTTCGTGAAGTCGACACTCGGCGTACCCCCGTGGGACGTGTTCCACTCTGGCGTGTCCAAACACACGGGACTTGGCCTTGGCACCGTTCTCATCATCGTGGCGTTTTTTGTTCTGCTGTTGTGGATCCCTCTTCGCTTACGCCCAGGAATTGGCACCATCTTGAATGCTGTCGAGATTGGCCTTGTGGAAAATTTCGCTCAAGATCTTTTGCCTGACACATCAAACATTGCTGTTCGTATCGCATTCATGGCTGCTGGCATGTTGTGCATCGCAGCAGGTTCAGGCTTTTACATCGGTGCAGAGCTCGGGTCCGGCCCACGAGATGGACTCATGCTTGGTCTCAACAAGCGTTTTGGCATCAGCGTCCGGTTAGCACGCACCGTTGTCGAAGTCACCGTGATGATCATCGGAATTTTTCTTGGCGGAAAGATTGGCATCGGAACATTCGTCTTTGCATTCGGCATCGGACCACTGGTGCAAATCACCTTGAAACTGTTCCGCATGTCAAACGCGCAAGTTGCAGCTGCCGAAGGCGAAGCAATCGAGCAATAACCCCGGAACGCAAAAGGCCCGGATGACTCAGTCATCCGGGCCTTTTTACTAATTGTTCTTAGTAGCGGTAATGCTCTGGCTTGAACGGACCGTTGGGGTCCATGTCCATGTACTCAGCCTGACCATCTGTGAGTTGTGTGAGCTTCACACCAAGTGCGTCAAGGTGTGCGCGAGCAACCTTTTCGTCCAAATGCTTTGGCAAAACGTACACACCCAATGGGTACTTCTCAAGATTGTTGAACAACTCGATCTGTGCGATCACCTGGTTACTGAATGAGCAGCTCATCACGAATGATGGGTGACCCGTTGCGCAACCAAGGTTCACGAGGCGTCCTTCTGCAAGAACGATCACAGCGTGACCGTCAGGGAATGACCACAGGTCAGTTCCGGCCTTGAGTTCGTCGCGTGTTGCACCACTGCGTGCAAGACCAGCCATGTCGATTTCATTGTCGAAGTGGCCAATGTTGCAAACAATTGCGTTGTGCTTCATGCCTGCCATGTGTTCAGCAGTGATGATTGCTTCGTTACCAGTTGCAGTGACAAAAATGTCAGCTTCACCAAGAGCAGATTCAAGGGTGTTGACCTCGTAGCCCTCCATTGCAGCCTGCAATGCGTTGATGGGGTCGATCTCTGTCACGATGACGCGAGCACCCTGTCCACGAAGGCTCTGTGCGCAACCCTTGCCGACGTCGCCATAGCCACAAACAACGGCAAGCTTGCCGGCGATCATGACGTCGGTGGCGCGGTTGATTGCGTCGATGAGCGAGTGACGGCAACCGTAGAGGTTGTCAAACTTGCTCTTTGTGACGGAGTCGTTCACGTTGATTGCAGGGAAAAGAAGTTCGTTCTTTTCTGCCATCTTGTACAAACGCTTCACACCTGTGGTGGTTTCTTCGGTGACACCCTTGATCGATGCAGCCATCTCTGTCCACTTCGTTGGCTCTGTCTTCAACGAACGCTGCAAGAGACCAAGAATGAGAGCAAGTTCAGGGTTTGATGCACTTGTTGGGTCTGGCACTGCGCCAGCCTTCTCAAACTCAACACCCTTATGTACGAGCAAGGTTGCATCGCCACCGTCGTCGAGGATCATGTTGGGCAGATTGCCGTCAGGCCATGTCATCATCTGCTCGGTGCACCACCAGTACTCCTCAAGTGTTTCGCCCTTCCAAGCAAACACAGGAACACCCTGTGGGTCTTCTGGGGTTCCGTTAGGTCCAATGACAACTGCAGCTGCAGCGTGATCCTGTGTGGAGAAAATGTTGCAGCTTGCCCAGCGCACTTCGGCACCAAGCTCAACGAGAGTCTCAATGAGAACAGCTGTCTGAATGGTCATGTGCAAGGAACCCGAGATGCGGGCACCCTTCAGTGGCTTTGATGCGCCGAATTCTTTGCGCAACCAACGAAGGCCTGGCATCTCATGTTCAGCGAGGTGAATTTCCTTACGACCGAATGGTGCAAGGCTGAGGTCTGCGACGCGATAGTCACGACGCGCAGCGAGATTGGACATAGGGGCTCCTTAGAGTCAACTCAACAACGTTGTTGAGTATGGAAATGCTCGAGACTGGGGCCAACTGGCACCGCTCTAATCAGCCCGAACGGGTTCTAACCCTAGCCAATCCTTAGGCGTTGAAGGTGGGATTGAGTCCCTGTGCAGAGATGATCCCTTGCAAACGTTGGTGTTCTGCGTCACCCACGGTGCTTGATTCCTGCACCAACATCACGGGGATGCCGTCAATCACTGGGTACGAGCGCTTCAAACGTGGGTTGTAGAGAAGATGCTCCGACTCAATAAACCACAATGGACCCTTGTCCTCTGGGCACGCAAGGATGGCAAGAAGAGATGGGTCGATGTTCAAGAGGTCGTCCTTGTCGTTGTTATTCATTTCAGATCGATGTCACTAGTGAGAGGACTTCGGCAACATGGTTGTCGCATTCGTCTCGGGTGGATGCCTCAAGGTTGAGTCGAAGCAAAGGTTCAGTATTTGATGGACGAAGGTTAAACCACCAATCGCCACATTCAACTGTGAGTCCATCAATCCAGTCCTGCGGAAATGCGCTGTACTTCGCAGCAACAGCCTTCATCACTTCTTGCGCGTCTCGCACACTGGTGTTGATCTCGCCGCTTGCTTCATAGCGTTCAAATGGCGCACGGAACTGCGACAACGGAGCACTAGCGCGTGAGAGTTCCTGCAACATGAACATCGTGGCGATGATTCCAGAGTCGGCTCGGTAGTTGTCCAAAAAGTAATAGTGCGCGCTGTGCTCGCCACCAAAGACTGCACCAGTTTCCGCCATCACTTGCTTGATATTGCTGTGGCCCACTTTCGTGCGCACAGGAACTCCACCGTTTTCACGAATGACTTCAGGAACACTGTGCGAACAAATGAGATTGTGCAGAACGGTGGCACCTGGATGTGCGCGAAGGACTCCGGCAGCAAGAATTGCAGTTGTGGTCGAGCCTGAAAGTCCTCGACCTTGCTCATCCACCACGAATACTCGGTCGGCATCACCGTCAAAGGCAAGACCAAGGTCGAAGCCACCGCTCACCACACGAGCTTGAAGATCACGTTGGTTGGCAGGCTGGATCGGATCCGCTGGATGGTTAGGGAATGATCCATCAAGTTCCGGATACATCACTTCAAGCTCAATCATCGGCAGACGTTCAAACACGATGGGAACGATGAGACCACCCATGCCGTTTGCAGTGTCCGCAACAATCTTCATTGGCTTGATTGCATCAATGTCAATAAACGAGACCACGTGATCTGCAAACGCATCCAACATGTCACGCTCTGAGCGACTGCCCGTTGTGGCCACTGGCACAGGTCCGTTGCCGGCGAGAACCAATTTTGCTGTGTCACGAATTTCTGCCAGACCCGTATCAATACCTACAGGACGAGCACCCGACAAACAGAACTTGATGCCGTTGTATTGGGCGGGGTTGTGCGATGCAGTGAACATTGCTCCCGGAGCATCGAGTGACCCGGCCGCAAAGTAGACGAGGTCCGTACTGGCAAGTCCAAGGTCAACGACGTCAGCACCACGAGACATTGCGCCTTCTGCGAATGCAGCCGCCAAGGACTCCCCCGTTGTGCGCATATCGCGTGCGACCAGAATCATTGGTGCACGAACGAACTCTGCGAATGCGACACCCAATGCGTAAGCGACATCGTCATTCATTTCATCGGGAGTAGTGCCCCGCACGTCATACGCCTTGACGATTTGGTCAAGGACAGCTGGGTCTGTACTCATCGATTTAGAGGTTATCTGTGTCGACTTCGTCGACTGATGACCCTTCGGAGATGCTTGCCGGCATTGCGGTTCCGTAACGAAGTCGGCGGCGGAACATAAGAACGACAAGACCAATTCCGAGGAACGTCAAGAGATATGCAGAACGATCAAGTTTTGAAGGCTCATATGACAGGCGAACGTTCTTTTCAGTTGGTACGACAACCATCATGTTTGGTGCTGCGCGGTAGACCGCCTTGGCACCAGTTACCTGCCAATTCGGAAAGTAACTGACCTTAATAAGTACAGGAGTACCGACTTTGTTGACGGAGAACGAAACTGACTCAGTACCAATCTTGATGTTGGACACCTTCGTTGGTTCGACTGCTGTTTCTGTGATCGCTTGCTGAGGAACAACAACATCTACCTGGCGCCCAGGTTCACCCTCTTCACCAATCTTGCGATCGAGATCAGGCTTCACGTCGACGCGTTGCCATGATTCAGGTCCATCAGCAACAGGCAATGCATTCCACTCTTCAGCGTGCTGGAAATACGAAGTGCCAATTTCCAACCAGCGCTCACGGCGGTCTCCCGAGCGCTGATTCACCACCACCGGTTGAATTGCCAAAGGCTCAACAAGAGTTGTTTTCTTCAACTCATACAGATGCCAAGGGCCGCTCACGCCAACTTGTGTGAGTTCCGGCTGAGCATCAGCTTTCTGAATCGCTTCTTGTGTATATGCCATGTAATAACGAATGCCCAAAGAGCGCATGTATGCAACACCCTTCACTGCATCGTTGTTGTCGTAACGAAGTTCGCGAACTGGATTACTGCTCTGCTTTGAAAGTGCAGCAGCAGAAATGAAGTGATACGGGGTCGTCCCCGCTGCTTCGAAATACAGGCCTTCCATTGAACCGATGCAACCCTTCGTCCAGAAAGGCAACAGCATCAATGCCATCGTGGTGCCGTACTTATTTAGATCCGAGTTGTTCTCCCACAGTGCACGACCACAACCATGTGCAGGGTCTTTGCCCAATGCATCCATCTTCTGAACGACATCGTGGTATTCCCCATAGGAGGCCTTGCCCTCGTAACCCTCGAAGTTCCACCGTGCCCATCCATCACTGAATGCACGAGACGAGGGGAACTTCACCGGGCCCCAGGAATAACTCGTTGTTGTTCCGTTGGATGTCAACTTGCCAAAAGGCAGTGCCTGATAACGAACTCCAATAACAACAAGGCAGAACAACGTCATCACCCAGAGGATGGATGTGCTCACAGCAGTACGCGGAGTCGAAGACACGTTCTCATTGCGACGTTCCAACGCAACAACTCGGATGAGATACGAAGCGACTTCATAGACACCAATCGCAGCGAGCATGTAGCGCAACAGATAAATGAACGGAAGGATGCGGGGGTTCCAGAGAAGACCGATGACAGGCAATCCGCCTTGTGCGACTTTGACTCCGACCATCAACACAAGGATGTAGACGCCCATCCAAATACCCAGTTTGCGTTGGCGCGCCACCGAACCTGCGAAACCTGCAAGAGCGAGAACGACGAGCAGTACGTCCCACAAAGGATTGAGTGGGAAATACATATCCCACATTGAGGTGAATGATCCGCCGCCTGGCTCTGACCCGTACTTCATGTCTGTCATGAATGCATGGCCACCGAGGAACGGCACCACCCAAAATGCCGAGAGAAGAATCGCAACACCAATTGTTGTGGTGCCGGCGCGAAGCCTCTGTCGGTCGCGATACAACGCCATCATCACAACGGCGCCACCGAACACAAAGATCAAGACGATTCCGTGACTTAAGGCAGACATCGCAATACACACGGCTGCCCAGCCACGGTGTTTGCCGTCTTCCAATACACGCGCAAAAAGACCAAGCCCGAGAAGCGAGAACGCAAGTGCAATGGAGTGTGAAAACTCCCCTGCCATTGTCGAAGCGATGTTGCCGCCGTAAATGGTGAAGCTCTCATCGAGGAGGAACATCGTGGCGCCGACCACCATCAGCTCTGGTAACGGATACGCCAACTTCGCAATGCGCCCCATGAAGTACGCGCAATAAGGAAAGGCCACAAGACCGAGGACAACAATGATCTTGAATGCAATGCCGTACGGAAGAATCACGTTCAACAGCACAATGGCAAGTGCTGGCACCACCATGTAAAAGCGATAAGCGGGAAGACCCGAATACCAGTCCATGCTCCAGCCCGTGAGGCGCCAATGCGGCAACAACACATCACGTAGGTATGCAGGGCCCCACACATGCGCGCCCATGTCGCCACCAGTTGGAGTGTTGTTCTTCAGGATGAGGTTGGGATGCAAGATTGCCAAAACGATGAGCGTTGCGCCCAAGACGACTGCTGTCGTGCTCATCGACTTAAAGGTGGCGACCCAGTCGGAATCCTTTTGCGTCGTTTCCGATTCGTCAGATTCGTTCAGAACGAACGTGTCTTCTTCGATGTTCATATTCCCTACTTCACGAGGACAAGTACTAAGCCGGCTGCATTAAACGCCATATGCGTCACGATGGAAAGACCAAGTGTGCCAGACCGAAGTCGTGCATACCCCAGCACCAACGCGAATGCGAAGAGACCAGGGAATTCAATAAACGACATATGAATGGCAGCAAAGATCACTGCAGTCACCAAGATTGCGGCCGCAGTTCCTGCAGTTCGTTGTAAATGAGTCTGCACTGAACCGCGATACACGATCTCTTCCACCACTGGGGCGCCGACAACGACGACAAGGATGAGAACAATCTTCCACCAACCAGGAGCAGTGTCCGTGAGGTCCGTTGCGCGCTGCGAAATGTCATCGAACGAGAACGTCTCTGGAAACAGCTGTGACAACGGCCAGTTCACAAGGTTCATCAAGATGTATTGGCTTGCAACTCCCAGAGGAATACCCACCGCTATCGAGCGAGCTGTAAACCATTCGGTCAAAGACGCACGGAGTGACTTCTCTTGAAATGGCAGATACCGCGGCACAGCAACCATGAACACTGCCCACATGGCAGACACCGAAACAGCAGTCGCCCAGATGGGAATCTGTGTTTGGTCGGCACTGGATTCACCCGTGAGTGCCAAAACAAGTACAAGAGCAAAGTTGGCCGCGATGTACATGCCGAACCAGATCAACAGCCCCTCGAAGAGACCAGGGCTTCGACGCCCAGAGCTGTTCATGAGTTAGCCGGCGAGGCGGCCAGCGCCATATACATGGACACGCTGACGGCGGTCCTCAAGGTGCCAGCCCGAGGGCGGCTTTAGGCGATTGGCATGCTGATCACATAAGTCATATGAATGTGGGTCCCGCTCAGGCCAGAGGTCGTCCAGCCACACCTGTGAGCGCCCATATTGATACGTGAGGGTCACAGTTGCATGATGAACGCAGCCTTGACGAGTGCATTGCCTAGCCATGTGAAAAACGGTACTCATCACAGCCCCTCAAATCGGCGATACCGAAGGAACTACGACAGAACAGCCCCGTAGCATGAGGTCATGAGCGAGATGCCCCCTCCGCCCCCTCCACCACGCAACCAGCCGTCGCGCAATCGGTTGAAAGGCTTCAGAGACCAAAAGCCAGGCGCAGACGGCAAACCTCCGATGCCCAAGTGGTCCATCTGGGTCATCATCGCTGCCGTTGTCGTGCTCGCCTTCGGTAGCCAATTTATTTCTCCAGCTACTGGCGAAAAGCTCAGCTACACCGAGTTCCTTGTCCAAGTACAAGAAGGCAACGTCAAGAACGTCACCATCAATAACGCCACCAACGTGATTTCAGGTGTCCTCACCAACGGAGGCAAGTTCACCACCACAGGCGCAGTGCAACTCAGCGATGCCGACGAGCAGATGCTGAAGCAAAACGGAGTCGACTACAACTTCAAGACGCCACAGCCCAACTGGATCTCCAGCTTGCTGCCCATCATCTTGCCGTTCCTCTTCGTCATCGGCTTCTTTGTCTGGATGCAGCGTCGCGCGATGGGTCAAGCAGGCAGCATCATGTCCGTTGGACGCAGCAAGGCAAAGACATATCAAGCCGACAAGCCCTCCACCACGTTCACTGATGTCGCTGGTTATGACGGCGTCAAGATGGAAATCAAAGAAGTCGTTGACTTCCTCCGCATGCCAGAACGCTTTAAAGAAATTGGCGCGCGAGTACCAAAGGGCATCTTGCTCGTTGGCCCTCCAGGCACAGGTAAGACACTCTTCGCACGAGCCGTTGCAGGTGAAGCCGGAGTTGGCTTCTTGTCGGTCACCGGCTCCGACTTCATGGAGATGTTCGTCGGTGTCGGCGCAAGTCGCGTTCGCGATCTCTTCCAGCAGGCCCGCAAAATGGGTAAGGCCATTATCTTCATTGACGAAATCGACTCCATTGGTCGTAAGCGTGGAGCAGGTCTGGGTGGCGGACACGACGAGCGTGAGCAAACCCTCAACCAGATGCTCGCCGAGATGGATGGTTTTGAAACCACTGAAGGCATCGTCATCCTTGCGGCAACAAACCGTCCCGACATTCTCGACCCTGCACTCTTGCGCCCTGGTCGTTTCGATCGTCAGATCGTTGTTCCATTGCCAGAGTTTGAAGAGCGTCTTGCAATTCTCAAGGTTCATTCACGCGACAAGCGCATGGGGACAGATGTTGATCTCGACACCATGGCAAAGGCAACACCTGGCATGTCCGGCGCAGACCTTGCCAACCTCGTGAACGAATCAGCATTGTTTGCAGTGCGTCGTGGTTCTGCTTTCATCGAGCGCATCGACTTTGAAAATGCTCGTGACCGTGTTGTCATGGGTGCTCGTCGCGAGAGCCTTGTTCTCAATGCCGAAGAGAAGCGTGCTACTGCAATTCATGAAAGTGGACACGCAATTCTTGCTGTCGTCCTTCCCCACTCCGATCCGTTGCACAAGGTCACCATCCTTCCGCGCGGTATGGCATTGGGTGTCACATGGACATTGCCCGAAGAGCGCCACACGTATTCACGCGAGTACTTCGAAGACCTCATCTGCAAGGCCATGGGTGGTCGCGTCGCCGAGAAGATCGTCTTTGGTCATCTCAACTCTGGCGCTGCCAACGACCTCGAACAAGCCACTTCTATTGCGCGTCGCATGGTGCGCGAATGGGGCATGTCCGACAAGGTCGGCCCCATGGCTTGGAACAGCCAGCAACAGGTATTCCTCGGTGAAGACCTCATGACCAGCGGTCGCGAAGTCAGCGATCACACGGCCCAGTTGCTTGATGAAGAAACGTCACGCATTCTGCACGAGCAGGAAAAGCGCGCACATGAAATTCTGACTCGCCACCTGCCTGGCCTACATCTTGTTGCTGAGAAGCTCATCGAAGATGAGACCATCGATGGTGCAACTGTTGGCAAGTTGGTGCAAGAAGCTCTCGACGCGCCAACAACAACCGGAGCGTAATCACACTCGCCTAGTGCGAGTGTTCTGAACCGCCGTGGCAAGGGTCCGGAGTCGATCCAGGTTCTCTGCATTCAGCTACTGCGGCCCATAGGTCTTGAGCCTTCATTGGCCCGAGGAATCCCTTCTGCACGACTCCACGGTCATCAACGATGACCAATGTCGGTACCGCTTCCACCTTGTATCTCTTATGCAGGTCTGGGTTGTCGATGTAATCAATACGTTGCACTGCAACGTCACTGCTTGCCAACACTTTGGCTTTGGTCGCAACATCGGCACATGCATCGCACGTTGATGAAGTAAAAATCGCGACAAGCCACGGAGTATTGGGTGAGTCAAAGTCTCCACGATCCAACTGTGTCGGAATCTGAAAGCCACCTTGGGTAGGAGCATCCGTTGCGCGACGACGCAAGACAAGAGCAACTCCTAATGCAACTGCCATTGCAACGACAACGAGGACAACCTGCATCATTTCCCTCTCACTGGCAAAGCGCCGACAATTCCAAAACCTACGAGTCCATGACCGCGAGTAGTGCGACGATGAATCGCGACGTCCACTGTTGCGGTAATAACAACTTCGCCCTCATTCACACCTTCGGGCACTTCAAGGCTGATAAGAGATGCAGCAGCAATCGGAACATTGACCAAATTAGGAAGGTCCAACAAGCCACCGGGCCCAATGGCGGACACCGTAAAGGTTCCATCTGTTGCAGTTGTATTCAAAACGCTCAGCGCGTGACGTGCACCTTTTGCAAGACCACTTGGGATTCGCCACTTTGTGGACACAAGTCCCGCAGGGATGCCATTTGTAATCGCAGTAAATGAACTTCCACCGGTTCGCTGACTGAGAACATGCTCGACGACTACTCGAGAATTATTCAATGTGGAGACCACCATCGCATGATCGCCCTTGGGAAGATCCGCGATGTTGTCTGTATTGATGTAGACGATTCCACCCGCAGGAATGGTGACCGCTTCCGACGGGAGTGCTGCCGTACTTGTTTCTGCAATCACACCATTGGTGATTCCTTCACCAAAGAATGCGACGTTCAACTGTGCTTCAACTTCAGACGGATTAAAGACCACTAATTGTTCGGTCACTTGTGAACCTGTGCGGCCAGCAGTAAACCACCAGTCCTTCAAAGCTTCGGGAGTTCCGACAGTGGTCGAATATCCAAGTCGTCCACCGCCGATGTAGTGCTGCATACGGGACGCAATAACTTGTCCCGTTGTTGCAATGACTTCCACTGCAATTTGAGACTCATTTGCCGCACCTACATCCGACATGGAGAGACTCTTCGCTGACAGTGCAGGAAGGATGACACCTTGAAGATTTGCAGGAGTGCGTCGACCCTCTGCTGTCGTATACGAAACGTTGACGACCGCACTTTCCGGATAGGGATTAGTAAGAACAATTCGTTGAGATGAACCTTCTGCAGTGAATCCGTCAGCGAAGTACCACGCGTTACTTGTTTGCGAGACGCACTGCGATGTGACGTCACCGGCGGCATACACAAGCTGTTGTTCGACTGTTCCGATGCCGCCAATAATTTCGACTGCAGGGACGACAACGCCCACAGTTCGTCCACGAAGGACATCAACCGAAAGTCGATCGCGCGGGGCAATAGAAATGTTCTGCGTCTCAGCCGCTGCATCACTAAACAAACTCAAAGATGCGGTGATGGCAACGTCGCTTGGGTTTGAAATCACCACAGTTGCCGCGTCGAGGCCATCACCCGCGGCAGCGCCCGGACAGAACCAGGAGGTACTGATACGACTACCAGCGACCGCTTGTGGGAATCCACCCAATGTCACGAGTGCCGATGCTGCACCGTCTTGAGTCGCACCACCTTGGCGATCGATTGCGATAACTCCAGCACCTGCAGCGACAATAAGAACTGTTCCAATAATGCGACGGACAATGTTCATGACTGTCCCCCATCGTTCAACACAATTGCAGGCTCATCAACCACTACTGCCGGCACTGCTTGCGATCGCCGCAACGAGTACTTCCGACGAGATGTTGCAGTAAAGATCAGTGCGAGCCATGCAACAAATTGAATAAGGACCAACAAAGTATGAAGAGTCGTACTTTGATACGAAACAGTGGCTGGCCCAGGCGTCGCGACGTCAAAAGCAGTAGTCAGTCCGAACGCAGGACGAGCAGGAATACTCGCACCGTTTACTGTCAGTTGCCAGCGCGACGTAAACGGCACTGCAAGATGCACCGTTCCTGCTGCAACATCGGCAGATGCTGCAGCATCAGAGCGATCTACCGACGGCAATGCTGTCGCACCACCAATATTGGTAGCAATCATTGACGTCGCTCCGGCGAGCTTGCTGCTTTCTGCACCGGCCGCAGTCAGCACGGAACGAACAGGAACCCATGCGGTGTTCTCGAAGACAACCAAATCTGGCGATGCGAATTGACGACGAAGGTCAAGTTGACGCGACAACGCTTCAACCAAACCTGCCGGCTCTGCGATGGGGTTTGAGCGCGTCGACTGTCCACCATCAATGATGGGGACGACGATGTAACGAACCGAAAGTGGCGCCAAGAGTCGACCCGCACGAGATGTTTGACCTCGCACAATTCCGTACATGGCAGCCACAGCATTATCGCGAGCACGCGTCGGAGGTGTTTCCCAATATTCATCAACCGATGGCGTTGCACCATTGACGACTGAATAACCAATTCCCCATCCGAAGTTGATTGGTGCACCTGGCAACACACGAGAGTCGCCAATAAACAAGGTGCGATAGTTGCCCGCCGTTTGTGCGTCAGGCAATTGGGCCAAAAGTTGTGGCAACGCGAGAGATGGTTGATTCCAAGAACCATTGATGGAGTTCACTGCTGTCGGGAACAATCCGACAGCAAATGCGATACCCACCAATGCGCCTAACGGTTGACGCCAGCTCAGTCGACCGCGATTGAGGTCAAGGGCGAGAGATGCTCCCATTGCACCAGCACACATCGCGATACCCAATGCAACAGGCACCAGCATCACTGCCGGCTCGGCAAGGTGCAGCGGCAGCAATGCAGAGTCATCAAGAACTGCGAGAAGAAGACCGCCAACTACCAATGTTGCACCACGCAATGCCCAAGTTGCTCGTGCGCCACGCACAAGGAACAACGCCCCGACAACGGCCGCATACAACGCAACACTCAAGATCGATAGCGAGAATCCACCGACCGCAAAACGCACAAGACCCCACAGGCCGATGTTGCGACCAGAGTCAACAGGTGCTCCCGAAATTGCTTCCCACCAACCACTACGCACATATGTGCCTGCCCACGGAAGGTTGAGAGCAACACCGGAAAGAACTGACAGAGCCGTTATGCCCAACCAACGACCCGCCCAACGAATATTGAGGCCTTGGGCCAATGTGGTGAGACCAATGACTCCGCCGATGAACGGCAACACAATGACAACAGCTGGCTCAAACGCGAAACAAACAGCAACCATCAAGACGAGTGCTGCAAACCATCGGCGCCACACTGCGGGATCAACAAAAACCATCGCTTCTTTGGGGCGAACATCATTGATATCCGCGTGCCCCACCAACATGCGCAGAAGATGCAGCATCCACGGAGCCAATGCATACAACAACAATGCTCCCCAGCGACCGGAAGCAATGGAGGCATACGCGAGCGGAACAGCCGCATATGCCGTTGCGCTCGCAATACGGGCACCGCGAGTTCCCATCACTGAAGCGAATCGCCATGCGCCTAACCATCCGATGAATGGCAGAGCAATAATCACCATGGTGTTCGCAAGGCCCATGTTGCCGAACGTTGTGACTCCGGCGACCGCTGTGAGCGCTACGCCTGTCGGAAGTGCAGAGACTTGACCGAAACCTGCACCCCACCACCCTGATGTATACGAGGAAAACAGGTCGCGCACGGAAGAACTAAATGGAACCATCTGACCAACAGAGACGGATCCGTGCAGCAACAAAGATCGCGAACCAATAATCAACATCAAAAGTAGAACGGTCCACAGAACATAAGAACCGCGTGGCGCAGCCTCGCGAACATCGCTTGGCAATTGCGCTTGTGCGAGTCCAGCCTTGCGGGCTCGACGGCGGAAATACGAAGCAAGGTGCGAAGTACCACGTAGTTGCAATGCTCGAATTTCATCGCCATCGACAGATCGATATTCGTGCGCAGCATCGCGACGACGCTTTATTTCAGCAATACCGAACGGCAACGACAGCACTGCACGAACTTCTGCCCAGGCTTGGGCTGTCCGACCTGTGGTGAGCAACAAAACTCCACGCAAGAAGGTCAGCAGAACTGTCTCAATCACAATGAATGGCAATTGCGCACGAGATGACAACGCCACGGCCGTCCGAACACGAGTGTTCTGCGCATCAGCATCTGCAGTCAGTTGGGCTGTCTCATCCGTGCGCTCCAACATGGACTCACGATGTCGTGCAACAGCACTTGGCACTACGACAACGCGTGCGCCTGTTGTGTGCATTCGCCAGCACAAGTCCAAGTCATTGCCCGAAGAGTGCAGCGTGGAATCAAAACCGCCCACTGTGCGGAACAGATCAGCGCGCACCAAGAGACAGGACCCAGGCAAAACAAAAACGTCCTGCACTAAGTCATGTTGTTCTTGGTCCAGTTCACCGTCATCGGCGTACGGAAGTTCCACGCCAAAGCGGTCCACTGCATTGCCTACCGACTGAATCATCGTCGGATTGTCCCAATGCACCATCTTTGGTCCAACTGCGCCAGCATTCGATCGGTAGAGCTCTTCCACCATTCGTGAAATCGCATCGGGTGCAAGCGCTACGTCGTCGTGAAGAAAACAGAAGAAACCGCTATCGCCCTGCACTAGTTGCAACACGGTGTTACACGCGGCCGCATACCCCGGGTTAGAACCCAGGTAACGAACCACCGCGTTGGGCAGTTCGGTCTCGATGGTGTCAAGAGTGGTTCTTGACCCAGCGTTCTCGCTGGTTCCCGTCAGAAGCGTGAGCACCTGCAAACCGGCGTAGTCCTGCGCTGCGAGACCACGAAGGGACTCTGTCAACCAGTCGCCGGGCTCGTGGATAACCATGACGGCCACCACGGGGGGCTGGGAAGGGGAAACCTGAGGCTCTGACACGCCCAAGCGAGGCTAGTGCGGGGCTTCAGACCCCCCGAGGCAGTCGCCCCTAACCCTTGTGACATACGGCAGATAGCAGAGTGCTTGCAGAAGTTAGCACCCATGGATACGCTGATTTCATGACGAAGTTGCCCCGTTTCTCGCTCCCCAACATCGACCTTTCCAAGGTCACCGTCCCCGGACTCGACAAGTTGCCTCTCGACAAACTTCCCAAGATGGACCTTCCAAAGATCACGCTTCCTCAGCTGCACTCCATTGATCTCACATCTCTCGACCTCAGCCGCGTGAACCCCACCGCTGTTCTCGGACACCCAGCCGTCAAGCAAGTCACCGAAGTTGGCTACACCGCAGTTGGTTTCGCAGTTCTTGGCTTTCAGAAAGCACAAGTTCGTCGTCGCGAACTCGTTGACACTGTGAAAGCTCGCATCAACACCGCGCAGTAGTTCTGTACGGGTACATCTCGTACGACCAGCCTCGCCAACTAGCCTTCCTACGTGACCGAGGCCATCGATAATCCCCCACTGACAAGTTCCAAGAAGGCGCCTCTGCCTGAAGGAACCATTCCAGTGGGCATCGGACTTTTCATTTCAGGCATTACCTCGTATGCCTTCTTCAAAGTCGGCCAACTTGCACTGGGCAAAGAACACTTCAAGCCCATCGTGGCCTTGTGGTTCATCACCTTTGCCCTCGTCCCCGGTTTTCTTCTTCCCATCGAACAAGAACTCGGACGTGCACTCGCCCATCGACGTGCACTTCATCAAGGTGGACTCCCCGTTGTAAAGAAGATGGCGCCGCTCGCACTGGGACTTGCCTCCATCCTGATTGTTCTTGTTGCTGCGCTCTCACCGCTTCTGACAAGCCACATGTTTGAGGGCTACTGGATTGTCACCATCGCCTTGGTTTTCACCATCGTTGCGTATGCACCACTTCATATGTCGCGAGGCATCGTTTCCGGCAACGGGCACTTTGTCGCCTACGGAACAATCATGGGCGTTGATGGTGCAGTGCGCATCATCTCCTGCATCATCTTGTGGCAACTCAACGTCACTGCAGTGGGGCCGTATGCGCTTGCAGTTGCATTGTCACCACTTGTTGCTGTTGCCGTCGTGTTCTTTCGCGGAGACACACACAACGACGAAGGCCCTGAAGCGACATATGCAGAGCTCACACCAAACCTGGGCTGGCTGTTGCTTGGTTCCATCATGGCTGCCGGTCTTGTCAATGCCGGACCCATTGGTGTCGACATTCTTGCGAATTCAAGCCAAGCGACCATGGTGACTGCGTTTGGCAATGGCGTTTTGATGGCACGCATTCCGCTGTTCTTGTTTCAAGCGGTGCAAGCCTCGTTGTTGCCTCGCCTCGCGCGTCTTGCGGCAAAAGGCGACCATGATGAATTCCGTCAGGGTCTCGGTTTGCTCATGAAAGTCGTTGCTGCTGTTGCAATTTTGGGGACAGCCGGTGCTGCAGTCCTTGGACCTTGGGCGCTCACAATCATGTATGACGGCGGGCTTGATCGTCGCACGTTGACACTTCTTGCATTATCCAGCGGCCTCTACATGCTTGCTGTTGCAGTGGCTCAGGCAGTGATTGCATTACATAGCCATCGTTGGGTTGCCATCGGATGGCTTTCATCCATGGTGACGTTCTTGACGGTCACAGCTTTCGCAAGCAAGGACTTGTTCTTGCGCGTGGAACTAGGGCTCGTTGCCGGCTCCGCCGTTGCGCTTGCAATTTTCTCGTACGCTCTTCGCGAGCGCATGAAAGAGATGAATTAGTTCTTAATTCGTGCGGTCTCGATAGCGAGATCGTTTTGCACCATCATGCTGACGAGTGATGGGAAGTCGACTTCTGGAATCCAGCCAAGCTTTTCACGAGCCTTGGTTGGATCACCGATGAGAAGGTCAACTTCTGCAGGACGGAAGAAACGTGGATCCTGACGGACGTAATTGCGCCAATCGTCGAGGCCAACTTCTTGGAATGCAAGCGTGAGGAACTCTTCGATGGAGTGTGTCTCACCGGTCGCCACGACATAATCGTCTGGATGATCTTGCTGCAACATCATCCACATTGCGCGCACGTAGTCACCTGCGTAACCCCAGTCGCGCTTTGCATCAAGGTTGCCCATGACCAATTCCTTCTCAACGCCCAACTTGATGCGAGCAGCAGTGTTGGAGATCTTGCGTGTCACGAATTCAAGACCGCGACGAGGGCCTTCGTGGTTAAACAAGATGCCCGAACATGCGTAGATGCCGTAGCTCTCGCGATAGTTCACGGTGATGTCATGACCAAACACCTTGGCGCAGCCGTATGGCGAACGTGGGTGGAATGGCGTGAGTTCGCTCTGTGGCACCTCGCGCACCTTGCCGAACATCTCTGACGATGACGCTTGATAGAAGCGGATCGGGTTGTTCTGCGTGCCACCCACCATGCGAATGGCTTCCAGCATGCGAAGCACGCCAAGGCCAGTGATGTTGGAGGTGAGCTCTGCCTGACCGAAGGAGATAGCCACGAACGAGATGGCGCCAAGGTTGTAGACCTCGTCTGGCTGCACGTACTCAAGCGCAGACACCAAGCTGGTCAGATCGGCGAGGTCGCCTGGGACAAGTTCCACGTATGGGAACTCGTCGCGAATCTGAAGTGCACGAGGGTTGTTCTGACCCTTGAGCATGCCAAAGACTTCGTAGCCCTTGGAGTGAAGGAATTCGGCTAGGTGTTGGCCGTCTTGACCTGTGATTCCGGTGATGAAAGCGCGTGGCATCGGAAAGACCTCTTACTGAGTTAATGGACCTGATGACGGTACCACCGCGACCCCTGCCAATGGGGTGAACCTCACTGCATTGCACCCCCTACGCTTGCAGAATGATCTTGGTTTTGGCTGGTGGCGTTGGTGCAGCACGGTTTCTTGCAGGCCTTCTCCAGGCAGTGGACCCGTCCGAGGTTGTGACGGTTGTCAACACGGGCGACGACACCGAGCTTCACGGACTGTCGATCTCTCCCGACATTGACACCGTGACCTACACCTTGGCCCAAGCGATTGACCCAGAACGTGGCTGGGGTTTGCGCAACGAAACCTGGCGCGCGATGGAATCCCTCGAGCGTTTCGAGGCCGTTCGACCCGACGGTTCGAGTGCAGCACCTCGTTGGTTCAATCTTGGCGATACCGACTTAGCAACTCACTTCTATCGAACGGCACGACTTCGCGAAGGTGCGACGCTTGCAGAGGTCACCGACGAAGTTCGTCGCGCCTTTGGATTATCGCTTTCCATTATCCCGATGTCGAATCAACCTGTTCGCACGATGGTGCACCTTGAAGATGGTGCCGTGTCATTCCAGGAGTACTTCGTCAAACTGCGTCACTCTGTACCCGTCACCGGCATTGAATTTGTCGGCGTCGACACCGCAACGTTCATTGACCCGACTGTTATCACAAAAGCTTCAACCATTGTGATTGCTCCTTCGAACCCCATCGTTTCCATCGGACCAATTCGTGCGATGAATGGCGTAGAGGACGCGTTGCGTGCACGCCGAGAAGACGTGGTGGCAGTCTCCCCCATCGTTGCGGGCGCCGCGTTAAAGGGCCCCGCAGACCGCATGTTGGTGGAACTTGGCCACGAACCCACTGTTGTCGGCGTGGCGCGCATGTATGCACCAATTGCTGCAACGTTGGTGATCGATGTGCAAGATGCACATCTTGTCGATGCTGTTGAACGCGAAGGTGTTCGCTGCGTCGTCACCGACACCATCATGTCGAAACCCGGAGTATCTGCGAATCTTGCGCGCATCACCGTGCAAGCATCACCACAACAAGGAGGCATCACATGGCCCGCTTAATGGCATGGAGCGTTGAAGGCATCGGCGAGATTACGCCTGGCATGCAAATCGGCGATGTGATTGTTGAAGCTTGCGCTGGAGAACCAAATGGTCCGCTGCGCGACAATGATGTTCTGGTTGTCACTCAAAAGATCGTCTCGAAGGCAGAGAATCGTCTAGTCGAGATTGATGCCGATGACCCCGTTTCACATAAGAAGCTGGTGGAAGAAGAAGCTGCGCGTATTGTTCGTCGTCGCGGCGACCTCATCATCACTGAAACAAAACATGGTTTTGTGTGCGCCAATAGCGGGATTGACCTCTCCAATGTCGAACGCGGCTATGCCGCTCTCCTCCCTCTCGACAGCGACCGTTCAGCGCGCCGAATTCGCGACATTGTGAAGGCCAAGCTTGGCGTATCCGTCGGCGTGATCATCTCTGACACATTCGGTCGCCCGTGGCGCAAAGGACTCACCGATGTTGCCATTGGTGTTGCAGGAATTGCAGCGGTTGTTGACCTTCGTGGAACTGAAGATGCTCTGGGTCGAGTCATGCAGGTCACCGAAGTGTGCGTTGCCGATGAACTTGCATCAGCCGCAGAACTCGTGATGGGCAAGTCAACAGGTGTTCCTGTTGCAGTAGTTCGCGGTGCAGATCCATCGTGGTTCCGCGATTCATCCATGGATGAGATTGTTCGTCCTCCGAGTGAGGACTTGTTCCGCTAACGAAGTGTGGTGAGACCTTCCGCCAATGGCGTGAAGGGTGACCAACCCAACTGAATGCGCGCACGTACTGGCGACAACGACAGCCGTACAACATCATTCGGGCGCGCAGCAGAAGTGCGCGGGACTGGTGACGAAGCGCCGCCCATGACTGACCAGAGATCGATAATGCTGGTCGCCACGCCTGTACCGACATTGATCACGAGACCACCAGCACGATCAAGCGAACGCGCAATGGCATCGACAGTGTCGTCGACATGGACGAAGTCTCGAACTTGCTTGCCATTGCCGTGCACGATAGGTGCACGCCCATTAGCCAACGCATCTGCAAATGCGGCAACAACGCCATCTTCTGCTCGTTGACGGACCCCATACACATTGGCCATCGCGAGGACAGTGAATTCAACACCATGGCGGTCGCGGTACACACCGTGAACATCTGCAGCGGCACGTGCGAGTACTTCTTCACTGGTGCGCGAATCGTTGATGTGGCCTTCCTTGATGGGAAGATCGCGAGCTGACACTTCGCCGTACAAAAGAGCAGCAGGTACACCCGTAATTACTTTTGAGACGCCGGCAAGTCGAGCCGCCTCAAGCACTGCGACCGATGCCTGCAAGGAAGCCATTGCACCTGAGAGATGTCCTTGCGCTGGAGAGAACACTGCAAGGTTGACGATGACAGAAGGACGACGAAGAGCTACGAGTTCTGCAAATTCTGACGACAATACGGAAATGTTCTGAAACTTGAATCGGCCAGATGCATTTCGTGCTTCTGCGAGATTGGCAAGTGACCCAGAAGAGAGATCATCGACGACGTCTACTTCATGTCCTTCTGCCATGAAACGATCAACAAGAGAGGAACCAATGAAACCTGCGCCACCACAGATCATGATCTTGCGCACGGTTGACATCAGACCTTCTGTTCAGGATCAGGAATGCGTGTGCTCTTGAGTTCAGCACCGGCGGGCACAACAACACCAGCTCCGATGACACAGTCAAGGAGGGAAGATTCATCAGAGACGCTGCCCATCACCATCGAACGCTCGAGGCGCACACGATCGCCCAAAACTGCACCTGGCAACAAGACAGAGTCAATAACGACGCAGCCTTCACCAATTGTGCAGCCTTCACCAATCACACTGCGAGTAATCGAAGCCGAAGATGCGATGTGCGCATTCGTACCGACAGAAGAAAGGATGATGGGGCGCGATCCATCAATGAGATCAAGATTTGCCTTGAGGTACGTATCGGGACGACCCGTGTCGATCCAATAATCATCCGTCGGCATTGCGCAAAGAGTTCCGTCGGCAACCATTGCAGGGAAGACAACACGCTCAATCGAAATCTTCTGATTCTCTGGAATGCGATCGATAGCAGAGGCCTCGAGAACATACGTACCGGCGTTGACCACACGACTATCGGATTCACCTGGCGCAGGCTTCTCAACAAAGCGTTTCACCCAACCATCAGCGTCCGTTTCGACAACGCCGTATTGCGATGGGTCATCAACGGGCGTGAGATGCAAGGTTCCTTCTGCACCATGTTCTTTGTGGAACGCAACAAGCGATGCAACATCAACATCACACAAGATGTCACCGTTCATCACGACGAACGTGTCGGTAATCCCCGCATCACGTGCAGCAAAAGCAATCGCACCAGCAGTGTCAAGCGGCTCTGGCTCAACGGCGTAATGCAATTGAACGCCGGCGCACATACCATCGGGAAATGCCTCAAAGAATGGTTCTGGTTTGAAACCCAGCGCCAACACAACATGCGTAATCCCAGCAGTACTGAGATGCGAGATGAGATGTTCGAGCTGTCGAACGTTGGCAATGTGGAGCAGCGGCTTGGGCGTGCTGAGAGTGAGCGGCCTCAGTCGAGTACCGAATCCTCCAACAAGAACAACCGCGTGCATCAGCCTGCCGTTGTGGTGGTTGCACCAGGAATCGTTGTAGTGACGACCGTGCCAGCTTCTGCCAACGCGACGTCCTTGATCGTTGCAACCGACTTTGGAATTTCGATCTGTGCACCAGGTGCTGCGATAGCAATGGTGATTGCCATGCCGTCGTTCTTGATTCGGATGTTATTGAAGTCGGTGATGTACTTCTTCGAAGTGCCTGGCTTGTCGTACTGATCCCATACAACAACCTGCACTTGAGCGGCAACTTCTTTGCCAGAGGAGTCCTTGCACTTCAGATCAGAGGTCTTGTATGACTCTCCGTTGTTCTGCTTGTCAGGGAAAGTGATTCCCTTTGAGTCAACTTTGATGCCATATGACTCAAGGAAGATTCCGAGACGTGCCTTGCTGCCGGCAGCGTTCACGGTGGGGTGCCAGTGAATGATTCCGTCGTCCTTGCTCTGAATTCCATACTTAGTGAATTCAGGTGTCGCAGGGTCATCAAGAGTTCCGGCGAGATCATTCAAGAAGCCGTTGCACTTATAGAAGCCATAAGCAACGTGCCACTTGTCGGTGGTGCTTGGCACCTGTGTCGCTGTCGATTCCGACTGACGGGAGTAGGCGATAAGCGCCGTACCGAGGATGATGACGACCGCCATGATCGAGGGGAAAAGAGTGCCGCCTTGGAAGCGCACTTTCTTGCCCTTGCTCTTCTGAGCGAGACGGGCGACTTTATTTGCTGATGAACCACTAGCCACGAGTAGGAAAGGCTACTCGCTACGGGCTAGTCCGAGGCGTTCACACGCCGATATCGGCAATTAATGAGAGATACGACTGCGCTACTGCAGCAGGAGACACGTGAGTTTCAACCCACTCACGACCTTTTCTCCCCTGTTCGCGGGCCGTCTCGATATTCGCCACCATTGCTTGCAACGCCGACGTGAAGAGTTCTTCATTGTCCGGAGCAACAGAGACACCAGCTCCGCTCTGTTCAAGGATGCGAGTGACTTCTGTACCTGGATCAATCGCAGCGACGACCGGACGAGCAGCCGCCAAGATGCTGTATGTCTTAGACGGAACACTGACCGCGCCCAATCCGGTTCGCAACGGAACAACATGAATATCGCCCGATGCAAGAACTTCGCCAACACGGTCACGAGGTTGATAGCCAGCAAATCGAATATTGGCGAGCCCCACAGCTTGTGATTCCAAATCTGCTCGTGCTGCTCCATCTCCGTTAATCACGAAGGTGTTGTTCGGCATTTGCTTCGCTGCATGCAACAACATGGTGAGCGACTGCGAGTAGCCAACATTGCCCGCATACATCACGACAAGTTCATCGCCGATGTTTAACTCTGATCGATAGGCCGTCATTCGATCCATCGGAACAATGCGGTCGGCGTCAACAAAGTTCGGGATGACTTTGATCTTGTTGACATGCCGCGGAGAAACTTTTGCAACAACGTTGTCGCGGAGATCATCCGACAACACGACCACGGCATCAGATCGTTGATAACTGATGCGCTCTAGCCAACGTGCTGCAGCAATGATTCGTGTATTCGTAATCGCGCCCGTTTCAATTGCTGCGTCGGGGAAGACATCTTGAATGTTGAAGATGGCGGTGGTGAACCGCATGCGAGCAGCCAACCAACCAGTGAGGCCCAACGTGAGTGGAGGCGACATGGAGATAATTGCTGCGGGGCGACGATGGATGCCACCCGCAAACAATGTGCAGACACCAGCAATTGCACTAAACCCGCCAAAACCGATCGCACGGCGCAAAAGATTGCTCTTGCTCTTGCCAGGAAAAGGATGCACGCGAATGATGGAGCCCCA
>JBEDFA010000049.1:0-8864 GCA_041175365.1 Actinomycetota bacterium
TGTTGATCTCGGCGTTGAATCAAACGAACCTTCCAGCAGAAGTGGTTGCAGGTGGAGAAATTCAGGTCACCCGTGGTGGCCTCGTTGCAGCACGTGCATACGGCTTGCCAGGTTCGGAAACTGGTGAGATTGTTTTGATGTCCACGCCACGCCTGCTGCAAAAGTTCACGGTGTCCGCAAATGGCACATATAACGGTCAGGTTCCGCTTCCAAAGGACATTGCATTTGGTAGTCACACCGTTGTGATGGCCACGGCAAATGCAAAAGTCAGCTTGGGTATCAAGTTGGTGCGCACCAAGATGCAGTTCCGTATCAAGCGAGTCATCGCGACCACTATTTTCAAGAATCGTGCGGGTGTGAAGAAGGCCGGCGGCAAGATCACTATCACTGGTGCTGGTCGCTGTAAAGCAACCACAGCAAAGGTGACAATGTCGGCGAAGCCAGGTCGTTGCTTCATTACGGTGAAGCAAGCAGCCAAGGGTAAGTATCCAGCCGTGTTCTATCGATTCACGGTGCAGGTCGTAACGAAACTGATCAAGCCCAAGAAGAAGTAATGGAACTGTGGTTATTGGGTGGTCGCCCAATAACCACAGTTTTCTCATAGCCTTTCAGCAGTTCAAAAGAGCAATGACCTGGGGGTGCAATGACTGATGTAAATCATGGGCATGTCATTGCACCTATCCGTATGGGTTACGTGCCTGCTCTTGACGGAATCAGGGCCATCGCAATTCTCTTGGTCTTGCTATACCACGGCCATGTGGGTCCATTTCATGGCGGATTCATCGGTGTTGACATTTTCTTTGTTGTCAGCGGATTTCTCATTACTTCATTGTTGATGGAGGAATATGAACACTCCGGGTCCATCTCTTTTCGGCACTTCCTTCACCGACGCATTCGTCGATTATTGCCAGCATTAATTGTTCTTCTTGCAGTAGTAGGACTGTGGACATCGCAGTTTTCCCAGCGCAATCTTGATCAACTACAGCATGATTTGGCACCAGCCTTTTTTTACGTTTCAAATTGGTGGCAGATTTTCTGGAACGACACTCCATATTTCGCATCGACAGAACCACCGCTCCTACGTCATCTGTGGTCGCTTGCTGTTGAGGAGCAGTGGTACATCTTCTGGCCGCTTTGTTTCCTCTTTATCCGACGAATTAAGGGGACTCTTCTTGCCAAAGCCATCGCATTGATGGCGAGTTCAGTGTCTGTTTCGGTCCTCGTCGCACTTCTCTATGTCAATGGTGACGATGCTCGAAATAATTTTCTCTACCTCTCAACACCGACGCGTTCCATGGGTCTTCTGATGGGCGCCGCGCTTGCACTGGTGTGGAGCCCGTGGAAATTGGTGAATCGAGAATCTACGCGTCGGCATGCAGGGCAGATTTCAGATCAGCGTTTGTCGATGTTGGGGTTTGTGAGTCTGGTAGTGCTGATGGCATTGTCGATCATTCTCTACGTCAATCGAAGCATGTATTACCAGGGCGGCTCACTGCTGGTTGCTTTGTTGTCGGTTGTGCTTGTGGCATGTGCGGTGCACCCCAATGCGGAGTCGATTCACGGATTTTTCCGTCTCTCGTGGTTGGTCGCCATTGGCCGTCGTTCATATGGCATCTATTTGTGGCACTGGCCAATTTTTATTTTCACTAATGCTCAGACCTCGATGTTGTCACTTCTGTATGCATTGCTATTGACGGGTGTTGCATCCGAAATCTCCTTCCGCCTTATAGAACAACCCATCATTCGGGGAATCGTCGGCCAGGCATGGAATGACATGCGACAAGGGCTTCGAACCAAGCGGATGTTCATTCGAACCGCAAGTGTTCTTGCTGGTTTAATGCTGGTGTTGGGATCAGGTGTCGTTGTCTTTTCTGCCCAAGGCACGACAATCGCAAAAGATACGACAAACCCGGACCAACTGTTCTCACCTAGCTCATTGCCGCAGGTGACCGGACCGCGGCGTGTGGTGTTAGTCGGGGATTCACAGGCAGAGTCGTTATATCTCAATCAACCGAAAGGGCTTGAGAGATCCCTTGTTCTCTCAAATGGATCGATTAACGGATGCGGAATCTTTAGTCGAGGAGAAGTTGTCAGCCCACAGACGAAGTTTTCAATGTCTGTGGCGCATTGTGATCGGTGGGAAGAGCGGTGGGCCGCTTCAGCGAAAAAGGCCAACGCTCAGATAGCCCTTGTAATGATCGGTGCTTGGGAAGTGTTGACTCTGAAGACATCAGAGCGTTATTACTCATTCAATACGCCAGAAGCCGATGCGTATTTCTTGTCGCAATTGCAAAAGGGCATCAACGCTCTCGCAAAAGAGGGCATCAAGGTGGCGTTGCTTGAGGTCCCTTGTATGCGTCCTCGCAATGTTGCGGGGCAGGGAACTCGTGCGTTGCCCGAGCGCCGCAGTGATGATCGGACAAAACATTTGTCGGAACTCTTGAGGTATTCAGCTCGATCCAATCCTTCCAGCACCGTATTTGTGGAAGGTCCCGATGAATGGTGCGCCTCTGAGGAGATTGCGAATGATGTTGCGTATCGGTGGGACGGTGTGCATGTATGGAAGAAGGGTGCGAAGTTGGTGCTTGAATCAATTTCGGAAAGCCTGCTGACGATAAACATCGTCAATACAAGGTCTTAATTTTTTCGAAGAGACTCGCAATAGTCCAACAGGATGTTCACTCCAGCAGTGAATCCCTCTTTTGTGATTCGTTCAACTTCGGTTGTGGTGCGAGCCGCAACATCGAAATCAGGATCGTTAAGGAAGCGATATCGAGATTGTCGAATTTCGAAAGTTTGTGGGGCACCGCCTGTGTCAAAAACGCTTGCCCCCATGATGTAGCCCTCAAGCATTTGATAGCAGCGAACTAAGTTCTCTCCCGTCAATCCCAACGCACGCAATTGTTGGATCATTGCCTGAGAAAGAAGAAGACCATTTGGGATATTTCCCATTGAACTCGCAAAAGATGGAGTGAGATTTGGATGGCGCTCAAATTCTGCACGCACAGTCATGATGGTGTTCACGATCTCCTCTCTCGGAGATCTCCCCGCTGAGGCAAGTTGTGTAAGTGCGGTACCGAGAAGTGCGCTCAGCATCGCATCAATGAGGCTTTCCTTGTTGGGAAAATGGCGATAAACAGCAGTGGGGTCGACGCCCATATGCTCGCCTAGTGCGCGCATCGTGAGCGCTGCAATCCCGTGTTCGTCGACAAACGCCATTGCAGCAACAACATATTTGTCGCTGTTTTTTTGCTGTTTGGTCTCGGCCACATCCTGACTGTAGTGAACTTGGCCTGTGAATTCCTCAGTGTGCGAATATTGAGCATGGGTGTCCATCTGACCGAAATTGATCGCCAAAAACTTCGAGAGAAGTACAGCTCCGAGCGCGAGAAGCGATTGCGGGCTGAGGGGAACGAACAGTATGAAGAACCCTCTGGGAGATTCTCCAACCTTCTTGATGATCCATACGTTCGTCCACTGGATCGAGACGCGATTCACGAAGATGTCACTGTGCTCATCGTCGGTGCCGGCTTTGCAGGGCTTGTAACGGGCGCTCGTTTGAAGCAAGCAGGCGTCACCGATGTTCGCCTGATTGATAAAGCAGGGGATGTGGGCGGCGTTTGGTACTGGAATCGTTATCCCGGTGCCATGTGCGATACCGCAGCAATGATTTATCTGCCGTTACTGGAAGAAACAGGAACTGTTCCTTCAGCGAAGTATGTCCCTGCTCCAGAGATTCACGCGCATGCAAAACGCATTGCGACGACTTTTGATTTGTATAACGGCGCGCTGTTTTCAACAGGAATCACATCAATCCATTGGGATGAATCAGAATCTCGGTACATCGTGCACACGGACCGTGGTGATGTGATTCGTGCGCGGCATCTGGCCATGGGAACAGGTCCATTGCACCGGCCAAAACTTCCTGGCATTCCAGGTTTGCAGTCATTCAAGGGACATGCGTTTCACACCAGCAGGTGGGACTACGACTACACCGGCGGCGACCCTTCGGGTGCATTGATGTCAGGTTTAGCCGACAAGCGAGTTGGCATCATCGGCACAGGGGCAACTTCTGTGCAGTGCATCCCACACCTCTCCCGAGCTGCGAAGGAGTTGTATGTCTTCCAACGCACACCATCGGCAATTGATGAACGAAACAATCACCCCATTGATCCGGAGTGGTTCGGCAACTTGGAAAAGGGATGGCAACGAAAGTGGATGATGAATTTCACCACGTTGCAGACCATGGGGTTTGCCGACGAAGACCTCGTGAAAGATGGCTGGACAGATATTTCTCTGCGTATTCGCGATCGAGTGATTGAAAAAGTGCAGGCGGGTGAGGCCCCTGGACCAGAAACTCTTTTACGTGCATACGAAGAGAGTGATGATGAAAAAATGTCAGAGATTCGTGCTCGAGTGGACAGCATCGTTCGTGACCCGCAAGCTGCTGCAGGATTAAAGCCGTGGTATCGCCAGCTCTGCAAGCGCCCGTGTTTCCATGATGAATACTTGCAGTCGTACAACAACCCATCAACCCACCTTGTGGACACTGATGGCAAAGGCGTTGAGCGGATTGATGAAACTGGTGTGTGGGTCAACGGAGTTCATTACGAGATTGATTGTTTAGTTATCGCTTCTGGTTTTGAAGTGGGAACTTCGTATACGCGCCGAAGTGGTTACGACGTTGCGGGTCGTAATGGACAATTGCTATCGGACTATTGGGCTGAAGGCATGCACACGTTGCACGGAATTCATGTTCACGGATTTCCCAACATGTATATCTTGGGTGCTGCTCAGGGTGCGAATCTCATCTCGAACATTCCTCAGAACTATGTCGAAAACAGCGTGGCGATTGCGGCTGTGATTGCAGAGGCTGAACGCACAGGAGCGTCTTGCGTGGAAGTAACCAAAGAAGCGGAGGATGCGTGGATCGAACTCATTACGGGCACTGTTCGTGGTCTCCGCGGCGGGGAAGAGTGCACACCTGGTTATTACAACAACGAAGGCAAACCCATGGGTCGTAAAGAGCAATTGAATAGCTCTGGGCATCCGGGTGGTCCTATTGCGTTCTTCGAACATCTCGAAGCATGGCGCATAAGTGGCGCCTTTGAAGGTCTGACGTTTGCCAAGTAAGGCATTCAAAAACAGAGAGAACCCAAGAGGTACGGTGGGGAATGAGCAATTTGCCCCCTTGCCCGCAATGCACGTGTGTCTATACCTATGAGATGAATGATCTTTTGGTATGCCCTGAATGCGCTCACGAATGGTCGGCAGATGCAGCATCAGATGACGCTGAAGATTCTCTTTCAGTGATTCGCGATTCCTCGGGCAACATTCTCGAAGACGGCGACACCGTGGTCGTGGTGAAGGACCTCAAGGTGAAGGGTCGTCCCACATCCATCAAGGTGGGGACAAAAGTGCGAAATATCCGTTTGGTACGTGACAACGGAGACCATGACATTGACTGCAAAGTAGATGGCTTTGGGGCGATGTATCTCAAGTCCAGCGTGGTGAAAAAGGCCTAGCCAGCACTTCTCCTGCCCCCGAAAACCCGACTACCGTCAGAGGGGTCAAGGGGGAACAATGACAGCACCTGTGTATGTCCTGGGGGGCTACCAAACAGATTTCTCGCGTAGCTATGCGCGTGAGGGGTTAGACATCTCCGACATGATGCGCGAGGCCATCGAAGGCGCATTGGCTGATGCCAACCTGGATGTTTCCGATGTTGACACGGTGCATGTGGGCAATGCTTTTTCTGAACTGCAACGCGCTCAAGGTCATCTCGGGGCAATGGCATCACAAGTTGTCCCAGGTTTGTGGGGAAAGCCTGCGATGCGTCATGAAGGCGCCTGTGCATCATCTTCTCTCGCCGTTCTCTCGGCGATGTCAGAAATTGAAGCGGGTCGTTATGACGTTGCACTTGTCATTGGTGTGGAGGAGCAGAAAGCTCTGCCCGGTGACCAATCATCGGTGAATCAGAACGCTGCGGCATGGCAAGGCCATGAAGGCATCTCGTGCACATTCATGTGGCCAGCAGTCTTCGGGTTGCTAGGTGAAGAGTATGCGTATCGCTACGGCCTTGATCGCCAATATCTGAATCGCATCGCAGAGATCAACTATGGAAATGCAAAGTTGAATCCGCTCTCGCAAACCCGCACATGGCAGTTCACTGATCTGAGTTTCACTGATGATGACGTTGCCAACCCCATCATTGAGCCAGGTACTCGCCGTCAAGATTGTGGACAGATCACCGATGGCGCATCTGCTCTCATTCTGTGTTCATCAAAGTTCATGCAGGAATATTCAGCACGACGCAACAGGAAGTCTTCAGAGACCGCGCAGATTCTTGGCTGGGGTCATCGCAACGCTGGTATCAAGTTCATGGACAAGTTAGAGCGCAGCAAGAATGAGAAGTTCATCTTCCCGCATGTGAACGATGCAATTACCGATGCATTCCGCCGCGCAGGAGTGTCTGACGTAATGCAACTTGACGGCATCGAGACACATGACTGTTTCACCACCACTGAATACATGGCCATTGATCACTTCGGCATCACTGCACCTGGCGAATCCTGGAAGGCCATTGAAAGCGGCCTCATTGAGCGTGATGGTGAATTGCCCATCAACCCCAGTGGTGGTCTGATTGGCGGCGGACACCCAGTCGGTGCAACAGGCGCACGCATGCTGTTTGACGCGGTGAAGCAAGTAACGAAATCTGCAGGAGACATTCAGGTTGATGGTGCAAAGACTTTTGGAACATTGAACATCGGCGGATCATTGTCCACGGTGGCCAGTTTTGTTGTTGGCGTTCGGGACTAGGAGAACAACATGGATCTTCGTACACGTGTCCTTCAATCACAGATGCCAGACCCTGATGATGCACCTGCATGGATTAATGATGAATTGCACGCAGGGAATCCCTACCTGCATGGGTTTTATGCACCAGTCATGACCGAGATCACCGCAGATGATCTTGAAGTCGAAGGAACAATTCCCCACGACATGTATGGCGCGTATTACCGCCAGTCGCCGAACCCCATGGCACGTCCAAAGTTTGATCACCACTTCTTTGACGGTGACGGCATGGTGTACGGCATTTACTTCCGCGATGGCAAAGTCAGTTTCTCGCGAAAGTATGTGCAAACGGAAGTGTTGAAAGACGACATCAATGGCGTCGCGACTACTCGCAATGGCATGATGGCTCAGTTCGATCTTCGTGATGCCGAAGCGCGTGGGTACGAAGAAGTGCGCAATCCGGACTATGTCCGCGACACTGCCAACACCACTTTGAACATTCACAATGGCAAGTTGCTCACGGGTTGGTACAACGCCGGCGCAGTGTATGAACTTGACCCCGTCACTTTGGATACAAAGGGCCTTCAGGATTTCGGTGGCAGTTTGCGCACCACACTGAATGCTCACCCAAAGACTGATATGCGAACAGGCGAACTCATTGGTTATGACTATGCCGACTTCGAGAGTTTCTACACCTATTACGTGTGGGACAAAAACGGTGCGCTAAAGCATGTAGCTCGCATCGATCTTCCTGGACCTCGTTTGCCGCACGACATCACCATCACCGAGAACTACACCCTTCTGCATGACTGGCCGTTCTTTCATGATCCCGAAATGTTGAAGAGTATTGGGCGTCGAGTCGTCACATTTAAACCCGACTTGCCATCACGCATTGGAGTGATTCCGCGTTACGGAACACAGGATCAAGTCAAGTGGTTCGAGTTCAAACCAGGCTATGTGTTGCATATGGTGAATGCGTGGGAAGAGGGTGACTGGATTGTCATGGATGGTTGCATGCAGCCAGATCCGCGCATCAAGCGTGACCCCACAGAAGGCCCCTTGGCCAGCATGCTCGCGTACATGCGTGTGAAGTCACATTTGTACCGCTGGCGTATGAACGTTCGTACAGGTGAAACATCAGAGGAGTCATTGGACGATCTCAATGTGGAGTTCTGTTTGCCCGACGTTGATTTGTACGGCCAGAAGACGCGGTACTCATATCACCAGCACATTCCCTTGGAAGCGAAGACACTCATCTTCACTGATCTCGTGAAGTACGACCACGAAACACTCAAGCGTGAAGTAGTGGGCTACGGCGATGGCTGGTTGGGAAGTGAGTCGGCGTTTGCGCGTAGCACGAATGGCGGAGCAGAGGACAACGGGTACGTCGTCACTATCTGCACGAATCTCGAGACATATGCGTCAGAGTGTTGGGTATACGCAGCACAAGACATCACTTCTGGACCCATTGCAAAAGTGAAGTTGCCCAGCCGCTGTGGCCCCGGCTTCCATGCAACATGGGTGCAGGGCGAACATATCTGGGGCTAATTTGAAATCCAGCCACACAAGATGTGTGTCAGCCAATTGAATGAGGTGCCCTATGGCGACAGTTTCCGTGACGCAAGAGATCGCAGCCCCCGCTGAAATTGTATGGCTGTTAGTGACTGACTTGCCACGCATGGGTGAATGGTCCCCAGAGAATCTTGGTGGCGAATGGGTCAAAGGTGCTACAAGCGCTGCCGTGGGTGCACGATTCAAAGGTCGTAATAAAAACGGTCGTAAGGCCTGGTCCACTTCGGTCAAAGTGAATGAAGTAGACGCACCGAAGAAGTTCAGTTTTGCCTTGATGGCCCTTGGGAAGAACTGGTGCGACTGGGTGTATGAAATCACTCCAACAGCTACAGGCTGCACCGTGACACATAGTTGGGTCGATCACCGCAGCAAGTTCGAAAACTTTCTAGGCAAGATCGTCAGTGGAGTGTCAGAACGCTCCGAACATAATCGTCGCAATATGGAAGAAACTCTGAAAAACCTCAAGACGGCGGCGGAGAACTAGACCCAGTCCGCTC
>JBEDFA010000050.1:0-5323 GCA_041175365.1 Actinomycetota bacterium
TATTGCTTAGCGAGAGCGGCGCGCGCTTCGCCCTCTGGGTCTCGGTATGCCTTGCCGATTGCATCGATAATCACGCGATGCAAAACGCCTTCGGGCATCTCAAACTTGCCAGGCAAATCAGTATGAATAGAACCCATGCGTTGATATCCAACGGAGAAGGGGTCAACGCCGTACGTGAGTGGGACGGTGATTGGTAGCGAACCACTTCCCATCGGAACATCGCCGTAGTACAGGTTCATATCGCCGCGGAATCGTCCTGTCGAGTTAAACACAGCACGCACTAACAAATCGCCCACTGGTAATTCTTCGCTGGCAGAAATAACGGTGGAGAATGCGCCGAGGAAGTTGTACACGTAATGCAAACGACGACCCTTGAGATACAACGCATAACCGCCTGCGTGTCCACCGTGGCACACGATGATGCCATCACAATCACCTGTAGCAGGGATAGTGAGTTCTGCATTGATATGGAACGAACGGTTGCGCAAGTTAGGTGCTGTCGTTTCAGGAATTGAAGCAATGCCTGCGTGATACACGTATCGATCGCGCGTCCAACGTCGGTCGCCGTAGCGGCCTGGTTGGTTGTTGAGGGGAAGTACTTGATTGCGCTGTGCTTCTTCCCACCAGAGTTCTTTTAGCTCTTGCAACTTCTCTGGATATTGCGCGGACACGTCATGACACTCAGAGAAGTCATTCGCAACGTTGTACAACTCCCAGATGTCTTCATCGAATGAACGACGGGAGATCTCGCGATCTTCGTAGTTCGACATCAATGGCGGGTGATACACAACCGCTTTCCAACCGTCACGATAGATAGCGCGTGACCCCATCATCTCGTAGTACTGCGTGGTGTGTTGTGAAGGTGCAACACCGTCCTTTAGGGAATACGCAAAGCTGGTGCCTTCGATGGGAACTTGCTCCACACCTTTCATCATGCGCGGCGCTTGGATGCCAATGAGTTCAAGAAGTGTTGGCTTCAAGTCGATGGCGTGTACATATTGATGGCGAGTTTCTCCAGGTGTGCCGATGCCCTTTGGCCAATGAATGATCATTGGGTCACAGACGCCACCTTCGTTGGTATCGCGCTTGAAACGCTTCAATGGCGTGTTGCCTGCCCATGCCCAACCCCACGGGTAGTGATTGTTGGAATGCTCAGTGCCGATTTCGTCTATGTGCTTGAGGTTCTCCTCGAGGCTCTCTGGAACAAAGTTGTAGAAGTACTTCTCGTTGTGGCTACCTGTCGGACCACCTTCAGCAGATGCACCGTTATCGCTCATGATGACAACGATGGTGTTATCAAGTTCGCCAAGTGAATCAATGAATTGCAGAAGTCGTCCGACCTCTGCGTCTGTATGAGTGAGGAAGCCGGCGAATGCTTCCATCAGACGTGTGTATAAACGCTTTTGATCGTCGCTCAATGAATCCCAGGCAGGAACCCATGATGGACGTTCAGAAAGTTCTGTTCCCTCAGGCAATAAACCTGATGCAACTTGACGCTTGAACACATCATCGCGCCATGCATCCCACCCCATGTCGAACTTGCCGCGATACGCATCAATGAATGGCTTTGGAGCTTGGTGCGGTGCATGGCAGGCACCTGGTGCGTAATACATGAAGAACGGCTTGACGGGAGAGAACGCACGGAGATCTTTGATGTATTGGATCGCACGATCAGTCATGTCTTCGGTGATGTGATAACCCTCGGCCGGAGTCTTTGGCGGATCTACCTGATGGTTGTCGTGAATGAGATCGGGGTGGTACTGATCTGTTTCGCCGGCAAGGAAACCGTAGAAGCGATCAAAGCCTTTGCTCAACGGCCAGTGAGTACGTGGACCACCATCGTTGTTTTCATATGCAGGTGCGAGGTGCCATTTTCCGAGGGCAAATGTTGCATATCCGTTTTCATTCAGTACTTCGGAAACAAATCCGTTCTCGGGTGGAATGTTTGCGTCGTATCCAGGGAAACCTTGAGCGAACTCCACAACGCATGCCATGCCTGATGCGTGGTGATTGCGGCCTGTCATCAAACAAGCGCGAGTGGGGGAGCACAGCGCAGTGGTGTGATAGTTCGCGTAACGCAGTCCGTTTGCAGCCAGACCATCAAATGTTGGTGTGTTGATATCGGAGCCATAGCTACCGAATTGTGCGTAGCCCACATCGTCAAGAAGAACGACGACAACATTGGGAGCATCTTCGCGAGGTGTTTGCAATGGTGGCCACCACGGTGTGGAGTCCTCAAAGTAACGACCTGTCACGCCTTCGAAATTCTTGTTGAGTCCCATAATCACACCTCATGTATTGGAGATGGTCTCAACTTACTTCTGTTGCTGAATGCCTCTATGAGTAGAGCGCATTACTTGGAGAGCTGTTTAACCCTGAATGCAATGGTTTGTGGTGGTGCCGACGCCATCAATGGTGGAAACGATGACGTCTCCCGCCTTGAGGAACACAGGAGGCTTGCGGCTGACGCCAACGCCGCCAGGTGTGCCCGTGAAGATGACGTCACCAGGCAGTAATTGAACGATGCCCGACAAGTATTCGACGATGTCGCCGACGTCAAAGATGAGGTCATCGGTGAGGGTGTCCTGTACGACTTCACCATTGAGCGTGCATGTCATGTGAAGAGCGTCTCGATTGGCGAGATCTTTCGCATCAACAAGCCAAGGGCCGAATGGGGAGTAGTTCTTGCGGCTCTTGCCTAAGTCGAAGTGGGGTGGCGAGGCTGCGAATTGCAGAGCACGGTCGGAGATGTCTTGGCCGACGGCGACGCCTGCGATATGGTCCCAGGCATTCGCCTTTGGGATGTTGCGTCCACCACTGCCGATGACCACAACGAGTTCAACCTCCCAGTCGATAGCTCCGCCAACAACGGGAACATCTGCGTAACCACCGGCGATTGAAGAAGAGAACTTTGCAAAGGTCAACGGTGTCTTTGGCGGTTCCATTCCGCTTTCTTCGGCATGTGACTTGTAGTTCAAGCCGATCCCAAATGACTGAAGCGGCCAAGGTGATGGTGCATCAAGAGTTGTCACATCAACAGGGGTACCTTCGCTGGTTACGGTGGAGGCAAACGCACGCACTTCGTCCCACCGGCGGAATGCCTCGATGGGCTCAGAAGAGAATTTCCCTCCGCTGGCTTCGGCAAGGTCGACGACGTTGTTGTTCGGGCCAACGACGAGTTGGGCACGACCATTGAGAGAGGCGAAACGAAAGCTCATAAAGCCCACTATAGTCTCATTTAGTCATTTGACTAATACGAAATCGGAGATTCTCATGGCTTCACCCGTCAAGTTCGCGCACATCGTTCTCAAGACCTCTCAATATTCGGAGATGGTGTCGTGGTGGAAGGACTTTCTGCAGGGTCAGGCTCGTCATGAGAATGACTTCATCACCTTCATTTCCTATGACGATGAGCATCACCGCATTGCCATCGCCAACTTCCCGGACTTAGAGATCAATAATCCCAAAGTTCGTGGCGTGGAACATTTCGCATTTACCTACGCGACGCTTGATGATCTTTTTGATCAATTCGAACGAATGAAGGCAAAGGGAATTCATCCCTATTGGACGATTAACCATGGCATGACATTGTCTGCGTACTACCGCGACCCCGATGGCAATCAAGTCGAGACGCAGGTCGATTCATTAACGATGGAAGAAGCTGACGCATTTATGGCTGGGCCGTTGTTTGCCGCGAACCCCATCGGCATCAACGTCGACTTTGATGCACTTGTTGCTCGTTACAAGGCTGGCGCAACATTTGCTGAAGTCACTGATTACGCAACTGCTGGCAAATAGAAATGTCAGTTACGGAGAAGTCAACGCGTAACCGTGTTGACAGTGAAGAGCGGTTGATCATTGCTGCCGGTGAACTCATCAGCGAAGTAGGCCCACGTGCATTAAGCGTGCGAGGTGTTGCAGAGCGTGCAGGTGTGAATCACGGATTAGTACATCACTACTTCGGTGGTAAAGACGGTCTGTTGCAAGCAGCGATGACACGTCTTGTCGAAGAACATGCGGTTTTTGCACGTGAGCAATCACATGGCAGTCCGATGCCTGCTCCACTCGCTCTCCGCGAAGACCAGAAGTATCTACGCGCCGTAGTTCGATCTGTGCTTGATGATGAGATGGAACTTGCGCAAACAGAGTTGACCGCCGGAGTGTCCGTTCCGCGTACCGCCCTTGAACATGCTGTGAGCAAGAAGAATTTGCAGAAAGCAGACGTCGAGACAAAAGCTCTTTTCTCAATTGGAATGGCAATGGAAATGGGCTGGGCTGCATTAGAGCCATTTATCTTCGCCACGATGGAAGTGGAAGGTGAAGAAGAACAAGAAGCAGTTCGCGAGTATGTGCGTAATTTCCACATCACATTCGGAAGAGGCATGACCAACGATGAATTGTGATGTCACCATTCTCGGAGGCGGACCTGTCGGCTGTCTCATAAGCATCCTGTTATCTGACATGGGTGTCAGCAACATCGTCATCGAACGTGATGTAGAGCCGTATCAACTTCCGCGCGCCATCGTGATGGACGATGAAATTCTTCGGCTTCTGACAGACCATGGAATGGGCGAATGGCTCTCTGGAAATACAACCCCACTTGCCCGCGGTGATTTCGTCGGCAACGACAATGAAGTCATCATCGGTGCAGACATTCCACCTGTTGGATTGCAGGGGGTTCCACCTGTTGTCACGCATTACCAACCTCAACTTGATGCAATGTTGCGAAGCGAAGTAGTGCGTCGCGGTGCACAAGTGCGCTTTGGCCACACGGTGACCGACATGGTCGACAATGGTTCGAGCGTGCTCACCACATTGGACACAGGTGAGCAAGTGGAATCTCGCTGGTTCATCGGAAGCGATGGTGCATCAAGTTGGACCCGTCGGCATGTGGGGTTGAAACTCGAGGATCTCAAGTTTGATCAAGAGTGGTTAGTGGTCGACATTGAATTGCACGAGGGCAGCTCAGCGGATTTGCCATTGGGTGTGCGTCAGTACTGCCACACAACACGTCCGTGCACTTTTGTTTCGGGGCACAACAGATATCGCCGCTGGGAATTTCAGGTACAGGAGAACGAGGATTCGTCGCAACTAAACACTGACGAAGGGTTATGGGACTTGTTGTCTCCATGGGTGACCAAAAGTGATGCCAATCTTGTTCGTTCCGCTGTGTATCGATTCCACGCAGTGGTGGCACAACAAATGCAGAAGGGCAATGTCTTTCTCGCCGGTGACTCTGCGCATCAGACCCCGCCGTTCGCTGGTCAAGGTCTGAATTCGGGAATGCGCGATGCCATCAACCTTGCCTGGAAGATTTCCTTCG
>JBEDFA010000051.1:0-12527 GCA_041175365.1 Actinomycetota bacterium
AAGGCTCTCGAATTCCTTATCTCCTGGTCGGGCACGGAAGTCACACAGGCATATCAAGTAACGAAATACATCTCGCTGGTCGTGATGATGATGCTTGCGTTTGGTGTCGGATTCCTCAGCCCTGTTCTACTTGTCTTCCTCCAATTAGCTAATGCAGTGAAGCCGAAGACACTCATGAAGCAATGGCGCTATGCAATCATGGGAATCTTCATCGCGGCAGCGGTCATTACGCCTTCGGGTGATCCGATCAGCATGCTGGCACTTGCCGTACCACTCACGGTTCTCTATCTCATCGCAGTTCTCATTGGCTGGCTTTTGACAAGACGTCGCTCAGTGACTGAATCATGAGTTCAGTACGCGAGTCGTTTCTCGCTCAATTGAAATATCAGCCCGACACGTTCCAAGTGAAGGCGATGAACTCCATTGATGCTGATGCATCTGTGTTGGTGGCTGCTCCGACTGGTTCTGGCAAAACCCTGATTGCTGAATATGGAATTGCCCGTGCGAGATCTGCCGGCTTGCGAGCTTTTTACACAACGCCAATCAAAGCCCTTTCTAATCAGAAATTTCGCGATCTTGGAGAACTGTATGGAGCACACAACGTTGGGTTGATTACGGGCGACAACGCAATCAACGCCGAAGCTCCTGTTGTTGTCATGACCACAGAAGTTCTTCGAAACATGATTTATGCGTCATCGTCTCGTCTTGACAATATCGGCGTGGTCATTCTTGACGAAGTTCATTACCTGCAGGACGCCTATCGCGGACCAGTCTGGGAAGAAGTCATCATTCAATTAGACCCCGAAGTGCAACTGGTATGCCTTTCCGCGACTGTGTCAAACGCAGATGAAGTGGCGGAGTGGTTATCCACCGTTCGCGGAAGAACCGATGTCGTCGTCGAGACCACGCGCCCCATCGAACTCACGAACCATTTCGCACTTCACGACAATGCATCTGGGCGTACTGAGATGTACCACACCGTCATTAATGGTGAACCCAATGCTCACGTCCAACGCATGCTTGCCGGAGGGCGGCCTGGTCCACAACGTGGCGGCGGCAATCAGAAGAAGTCTCGGAGATTCTCGCCCCCAACGCGTCCAGAAATTATTGAGCTTCTTGAAGACAATCAGATGCTTCCCGCAATCGTGTTCATCTTTAGTCGAGCTCAATGTGAGGATGCCGTCACGTCATGCATGCGAGCTGGAATGGTCTTAACTTCGGTTGAGGAAGAGAACCAAATTCGAGAAATAGTTGAACGGCATTGTGAGTCGCTCACTGACGACGACAAGACGGCTTTGGAGTATCACTATTTTCTCGACGATATTGGCACTGGCATTTCTTGTCATCACGCTGGAATGATTCCAATGTTCAAGGAAGCCGTTGAGGAATGTTTCGTCAAAGGTTTAGTCAAAGTCGTTTTTGCGACCGAGACATTGGCGGTGGGCATCAACATGCCAGCGCGAGCAGTCGTTATTGAGAAATTGACAAAGTACACAGGTGAGCACCATCAGCTATTGCGTGCTTCGGAGTTCACGCAACTCACAGGACGAGCAGGCCGTAGAGGATTAGACGACATCGGCCATGCAATTTCTTTGTGGAATCCGTTTGTCAATTTCGATCAAGTAGTCGGCCTTGCACTCAGTCGCAGTTTCCGTTTGTCGTCGGCATTTCGGCCGACTTTCAATATGGCGGTCAACATGGTTCGTCGACATTCGACGGATGGCGCCCATCACATCTTGAATCTTTCGTTTGCCCAGTTTCAGGCAGATCGTGATGTCGTGACTTCGGAAGCAACCTTGGAAAAGCGCAGACGTGAACTGGCTTTGCTGGAACGAACCCAGCATGAACTTGAAAGCGAAGGCATCAGCGAAGACCAGCGAGAGACCATGGCTTCCAACGTAGAAGTTGAAATCGCATTGCGTGGACTGAGACCTGGAGACATCGTGATGTTTGATGCCTCGAATATCCGAGGGAGAGGACTCATCCTTGCCACCGCTGCACGACGTTCTGGAATACGACTCACAGTCGTCACGCCAACACGGAAGATCATCGATGTGATGGCGAAAGATCTTCGTTCCGTCCCAAAGCGTGGCGGAACTGTCGATTTACCTGTTCCATTTGAACCAGCGCGAACAGAATTCATCAAAGAAGCAGCGGCTCGCCTGACCAAAGCGCGCATTGATGAATCGTTAGGACGAGCAATCGAAGAGCACGAAGGTCCACGAGTATCCGAATCTCCAGTTTCATCAAAGAATATTCGTCGCCTTCGAAAAGAAATTGAACAAATGGAGAACAGTTCGCGAAACAGGGCCGGATCAGTCGGTGCTCGTTTCATGGATGTTGTCGAGATGCTCGAAGATTTGAATTACATCGATGACTGGACACTCACTGATAAAGGTCAAACTCTCGCAGGGATCTTTCACGAATCTGACCTTCTCGTCGTTGAGGTGATGAACAGGGGAGTCTTAGACAATCTTTCCGTCAATGATCTCGTGGCTGTTCTGTCGACATTGATCTATGAACCACGCGGTGGAGACAATGGCGGCCCCACACGTTGGCCTTCTGACCTAGTTCGACAACGATTCAAGCGCATCGAGAAAATCAGCGAGTCGCTTCAAGAGGCGCAGCGTCAAAGAGGAATGCATATTCACCGTGCACCTAACGGTGGACTTGCTCATGAGACAGCTGGATGGGCATCAGGCAAACCGTTGTCAAAGATTCTCGATCCGGAACTGACACCTGGCGACTTCGTTCGGTGCATGCGTCAGCTCATTGACCTTCTTCGTCAAATCGCGACAACCACGCATAACGATGCACTCCGTTCGGTCGCCGAGGATGCTGCACGCTCAATTAATCGTGGCGTTGTTGCAGCCGCACAAGGTGGCTCTGCAACATGACTATCCGTAAGGGCGAAGAATGGGGCATACAACTCGTAGCGCCGGACGGCCTTGTCTTACTTCGTGATGACAAGCAACTCGCACAAATGGAGCAGACAGCCATCGGATCCTTATCGGGCGGCGATATTCATAATGCCCTTGGCGCTCCCGTCCCCGTACAACCAGGCGTGATGTGCACACAACTTGAGATTGATGCCATGTACGTGGAGATTCAAACATCCGCGACTGATGAGTATTCACTATTTGCCTCGTCGTCTGTTGAGGTGGGACAACTACGACCCTCGCTCTTCAGGAAGAGCCAATATGCATGTGTCACCAATGGTGGTCTTATTCAAGGACGCAACCTTGCCCCTCGTGCGCACCCAAATGATGGAGTCCTTGATTCCGTCATTTTCAGCAAGGAGATGGCCTTCCGAGAACGCCTACTTGCGATGAGGAAAGCAATGACCGGCACCCATGTTCCTCATCCACTTATTCACATATCGAGGGCTGAGTCATTCTCCTTTATGAGAATTTCGAGGAATGACCTTCTGTTTGTCGACGGCGAGAAGATGCCACTTTGGCAATCTGTGCGAGTGACAGTTCAGCCTGATTACTGGAAGATTGTCGTCTAGTCACCTACGGTTGCACCATGGAAGCATGGATCCTCAATGAATCACCCGGCACCTACTCGTGGGGATCATTACCCGACCCAACGCCAGCTGCCGATGAAGTACGCATCAAGGTTGTAGCAAGCGCTTTAAACCATATGGACCTTTGGGTCACGCGTGGCATGCCCAAGCCTCCTTTGCCTCACATTCCAGGATGTGACACCACTGGAATTGTTGATGCCGTGGGCTCCGACGTGACAACTGTGAAGGTGGGCGACGAAGTTGTTGTCAATCCAGGAGTTTCGCCAGTGGACGAAATTATTCGCTACGGCAATAACTCTCCAATGGGACCAGGATTCATGATTTGGGGTGAACATTGCCGAGGTGGTCACGCCACATATGCGATTGCACCTGCACGCAATGTTCGTCTACGCCCACAAAGTCGCACGTGGGAAGAGTGTGCAGCCTTTCCACTCGCATACGTCACTGCACTTCGTATGTTGAATCGTGCTCGCTTACAAGCTGGCGAAACGGTACTTATCGTGGGCGTTGGTTCGGGTGTATCAAGTGCCGCTCTTTCCATTGCAAAGTGGATGGGCGCACATGTTGTTGTCACGAGTCGTGATGAATCAAAGAGACAACAAGCGTTGTCCATGGGAGCGGATGCCTCAATTGATACCTCCGCCGATCGATGGAATGTTGAGGCGGATGTTGTCGTCGAAAGCGTGGGACCTGCCACTTGGGACAAGTCAATGCGCTCACTCGCGCCTGGCGGACGAATGGTCGTATGTGGCGGCACCTCGGGACCACAGGCCGAAATCAATATTCCACGACTGTTTTTCAAGCAGTACGAAATTATTGGTTCATCGATGGGCAGTTACGAAGAATTTGACCAACTCTTGTCCCTGGTCAATCAAGGTCTACCGATTGCAATTGACTCAGTTCATTCTCTTGGTGAGTACGAGACTGCTCTTGCCAAACTTGAGCGTGGTGACCAGCTTGGAAAAATCGTGCTTCGTCACGAGGTTAAGTAATGACAACTATTGAAGAACTGAAAAAGCGGGCGTGTGCACGAATAGACGAGGTTGCGCAGGACCTCATTGATGCGAGCCATCACATTCACGAGAATCCGGAATTGAATTTTGAGGAGCACATCGCTGCCGAACTTCTCACACGTGTTTCAAACCAGCGTGGAATGGCTGTCGACAAGAACATGTTCGGTTGTGAGACTGGGTTCGCGGGGGATATCGGTTCTGGTCCAACCGTGTGCATCATGAGCGAATATGACGCATTGCCCGACATTGGACATGGCTGTGGACACAACATCATCGCGACTGCTGGTCTCGGTGCCGCGATTGGACTTGCATTCGTTGCAAACGATGCTGGTGGTCGACTTCGTTATCTCGGCACTCCTGCGGAAGAGGGTGGTGGCGGAAAACTGGTCATGGCACGCAATGGAGCACTTGAAGGTGTTGATGTGGCAATGATGGTCCACTCAGCCGACGCCGATCTCACGACGATTGACGCGATTGCTCTTCAACAATTGCTGGTGGAGTACATAGGGGAAGCAGCACACGCAGCTGCAGCTCCTGAGCGAGGTCGCAACGCCCTCGATGCTGCAGTCTTGGGCTACATGGCAGTCGGTGCTCTTCGACAGCACATTCTTCCCACAGAGCGAATTCACGGAATCTTTACGCGGGGCGGCAGCAAGCCAAATATTGTTCCCCACGATGCCGCAACAGAGTGGTACGTACGTTCCGACACGATGACCACTTTGAACGAGCTGAAGCCTCGTGTTCTGGCTGCGTTGGAATCCGGTGCACATGCATGCGGTTGCACCGTGAAACACCAATGGGATCAGAATCCATATGCAGACATGGTGACAAACAACAACATGTCGGCGATGTACATCGCCAATGCGGCATCACTCGGTCGATCTGTTACGACTCCAGGCACGAACGGACGTCGCGTTGTTGGCAGTACCGACATGGGCAACATCAGCCATCTTGTTCCGTCCATCCATCCAATGATCGCCTCCGCTCCCACAGGGACCGCCATACACACCGTCGCTTTTGAGAAAGAGTCAGCAACAGCGTTCGCCGACCAAGCTGTCATTGATGGCGCAAAGGCCATGGCCATGACAGCCATCGATTTTTGGATGTCCCCAGAACTTCGAAAGTCCATTTCCTCGGAATTTGCAGCGACAAACGCAGATAAGAACGTGCTTTAGGTCGGTATCCCTGAGAGGGGAGCAGCCGCCTCCTAGTGTTAAAAACCGTGACGGTCTACGTTCCTGAGGAATTTACTGATGCTGAATCCGACATCCTTCGTCGGTATTTCACGAACCTTGATCAGCCGGTGTTCGCGCTTGTCAATCTTCCAGAGGTGGTGAAGGGCGCACTCTTTGCTCGCTACAGCCGTAGCCCACGAAGTCTTCGTCGTCTCTTCCTTGATGAATTCGTGAACGACCTCGAGATCAAGGGCGACCAAGCAGTTGATGCAACTGTTGGCGTTGACCGTGCAGAGTCTTTGTACGAAAAAGTGTTTGTCGAGTACGGAGATGACTCTGTCGCTCAACTCGGCGGAGTTCACCTTGCATGTGAACAGGCATCAAACATCTTGACCAAGATTCTCGAGTGGGGCCGCCTCATGAGCTACCTCGAGCAGTCCACCCGCTACATCTCCTATGACGAGCGCCTTGGTGGCCGTTATCGCTATTACCGCGATCCTGACTTGCTCGAGGGCAAGTTCGGCACCCGTTATGTGGGCGACATGGATCGCATGTTTGATTCGTACAGCTCACTTGCTGAGATTGTGACGCAGCACGTTCGCTCGACCGTTCCGAAAATGGATGGGGACAGCGACTTCGTGTACCGCCAGGCAACACGAGCAAAAGCCCTTGACGCGGTGCGTGGCCTTCTTCCGGCTTCATCGCTCTCGAACGTGGGCATCTACGGCAGCGGACAGGCATACGAACAATTGCTTCTCCGTATGCGTGCTCATCCTCTTCCAGAAGCTCGTGTCTATGCAGACATGATGCTCACTGAATTGCGCAAGGTGATTCCTTCGTTCCTGCGTCGCGTTGACGTTGTAGAGCGTGGTGGCAAGTGGTCTGAATATCTCACCACTAACTCCGAGAATATGAACTCGCTTGTTGATTCACTGTTCGGTGATTCCATTGCAACAGATGTTGATGAAGTCAGCTTGGTGGATTTCGATCCGGACGGCGAGAACAAGATTGTTGCTGCAGCCTGTTACGCCTTCTCTCATCTTCCTGAGTCTCAGATTCTTGCCAAGGTGGAGAAGATGTCGACTGAAGAGAAGAGCGAGATTCTTCGCAACTACGTCGGTGATCGCGAGAACCGTCGCCATCGTCCCGGTCGAGCCTTCGAACGCACTGACTACCGATTCGACATTTTGTCGGACTACGGCGCATTCCGCGATCTTCAAAGGCACCGACTGCTGACAATCGAGTGGCAGCCATTAACGCCGTATCACGGATTCGCACGCCCTGACTTGGTGGACGCAGCCGGAGCTGCAGACCAGTTCAATGAGGTCATGGACCGCTCAGCAGCTCTCTATGACGCGTTGGTAGGGGATCACCCAAGTCAAGCCTCATACGCCGTCTCAATGGCCTATCGCATCAGATATTCCATGCAGTTCAACGCGCGAGAGGCAATGCACATGCTGGAACTCCGCTCAAGCCCTCAGGGACACCCGTCTTACCGACGAGTTGCACTTGAAATGCATCGTCTGATTGCCGAGAAGGCTGGTCATCATGCAATTGCAAACGCAATGACCCATATGACAACTGAAGCTCCCGAGCTTGAGCGTTTGGACTCTGAACGTCGTGCGGAATCTCGCCGTTCAGGTCGTTCCTAGATCTATACAAGCGCGTGACTATCGTCACGCATGCCCGGGGATTCGTGCGTTAGGCCAATTTTGTGTCTATTATCCCGCCCCGAGCCTTATGGCAAAACGGAGGAATCCAACGTGGCAAAAGATGAGATCGACCCAGAAGAGATGGAAGAACTCGAAATCGATGGCGAGGATGAACTCGACCTCGATGTTGACGACCTTGATGGCGACGACCCTCTGCTTTCTGAAGATGACGACGACCTTGATGACGACGACTCCATGGGCGCAACCATCGTGCGCAAGCCCACAGACGACGATGAAGACGAGGACGACATGGTCGCCCCCGATGACGTCGAAGAAGACCTCGCTGAGATTCTGAAGGACCGTCTCGCTTCCGAAGACCTTCCAGCGGAAGAAGACGAAGTTGTTGAGACCGACGAGCGCACCGGCGCTGATGACGCCTTGCAGCCGAAGCGTGCAGACGAGACGCTCTGCAGCACTTGCTTCATGTTGGTTCGCAAGAACACCACTGTCTGTCCGATGGGCGACGACGAATGCGCGATGGTTGCCGTCGCAAAGAAAAAGAAGAAGTGACCAATTTCTTCTTATCGATTCACCGTGCGGTGTGGCGCAAAGTCAATAGCACTGTTTCTGATGTAAAGAAGCAGGCCCCAGCTGCGCGCATGGTGGGGGAGTTTGCTGTCAAACACGTGGCCAATGAGGCCAACAAAAACATTCGCAAAGTCACTGACCCATCACCTCCAGCCAGCGAATAACAATGTCGAGTGCATCTCCGTTTGTTCGCATGGCGACGCAGGCCGATACTCGCTTCATTGAGGAACATCGCTCGGCTTCAAAAGTTGAAGCTCAGCAGTATCGAGGTTCACTCGATCACGTCATTTCTGGTGGTGAAGAGTTGATGTTCGTCGCTGGATATGGGCATACCGTGATGGGAAGTGCAAGCGTGACCATCAGCGACTCACATGCGAATCTGCAACACATATTTGTAGTGCCTGAAGCCAGGGAAGTCGGTTTAGCTGACTCTCTGATCACATGTGTATTGGCAGAGCTGAAGACTCGCAATGTTTCAAATATCGCAGGCAGGGCACTGCCGGGCGACAGAGCAACGAAGAACCTATTTGAACGACATGGATTGATTGCTCAAACCATCATCGTGGGCAAGTCGCTTTAACGACCCTTCCATTGCGGCGCACGCTTTTCGATGAACGCAGTGAGGCCTTCTTTTGTGTCCTCAGACTTCAAGATGGGGGCAAATTCTGCATTTGTCATCTTGATGAGGTTCTCATCACTTTCATAAGCAGCAGCAAGAACTACCCGTCGGCTCGCTGCGACAGCCATCGGAGCTGATGTCGCAATCTTGTTCGCAAGTTCGATTGCTGTATTCAACGCTTCACCTGGCGCAACAAGATGATTCACCAGACCAAGTTGATGTGCACGTTCTGCAGAAAGTGGATCACCCGTCAAGATGACTTCCATTGCAACGGACTTACCGATCGCGCGTGGCAAACGGAAGAGTCCACCGGCTCCGGCGATGAGGTTGCGCTTCACTTCAGCTAAGCCAAAAGAAGAACGTGTTGTTGCGATGACCATGTCCGATGCCAGCACGATCTCGCAGCCACCTGCGGTGGCGAGGCCATCCACTGCAGCGATGATTGGCTTGTTGCGCTCGCGATATACGAATCCAGCGAAGCCTCCACGCTTTGTTCCGAGCGTTTGCCCTCCGGCGTTCAATGCCTTGAGGTCTGCACCTGCACAAAAAACAGGGGAGTTGTGGCCTTCTGTGTTCGCAGTGAGGACACCAGCCCACACGCCTTCTTCGCTCTCTAAACGATCGATTGCGGCTTCCATTGCCTGCGCCACATCATCATTGACGGCATTGCGCGCTTCAGGACGATTGAGAGTGATAATCGCGACCTGGCCGCGAACTTCGTATGTAACCATTTCAGCCATAAATGTCACCGTAGTGGGGACAATGGCTGATGGACTTATTCGGCTGTTTCTGCAGCAGGTGTTTCGACAACTGGCGTTTCGACAACGGGTGCTTCAACGACAGGAGCTTCAGCAACGGGTGCTTCAACGACAGGAGCGGAATCAGTTGCTGGTGCAGTCTCAGCTGCAGGAGCCTTTGGCGCTGCACCAGGCTTTGGACCACGAGGGTCTTTCGCCTCAGCCGACTTGTTCACGTCAGCAGCACGCTTCTTCGGGTTCTTGTCGCCACGAGGCTGTTGCAATGGACGTGGGGGACGAGCTTTCGGGTCAACCATGACACCGAACAGCGCTGCCAACTGTGGCATCAATGGTCCGAGACGTGTGATGGTCTTTAACAAGTCTTCAGAAACAACTGTAGGAACAGCTGGCGGAAGAACTTTGCCATGAACAGGGGAGAACGCTGCTGCTTCCAGCAAGGTAATCCAGCGCTCTGACGGAGCATCAACTGTCATACTGGCAACTGTCGCATCAACGAGTTCTGTCGCCAATGCTGGCGGGAACGGAACTCCAGCCTTTGGTGGCTGTGACGACAATCGAAGTGCGCGAACAACACGACCCACCTTGGTAGCTGTTGCGATGTCGTCCAACCAGTTACGAATTTCTGTTTCTTGACGAACAGGAAGAGCCGACTTCATTTTTGCGACGAGCGCACGAGTGGGTTCATCTATCGCAACAAGCTGCTCAGCAGATACAACGATGGAACGAAGATCGCGCAGGTCGATGTCTTCAATGATTGTCTCTGCTGACAATGCACGGTCACGCCACTCTGCAACGCGGAGACGTGGGAGAAGTTGTTCTGCGATTTGAACGATGCCGTCTGCTGGCACCTTCTCGCGACCTTCAGCCACAGCCTTCTTGTTCTGCTCTTCCACTGCTGCACGAACGGCAGGCACTCCACCAAGAAGAACTTTCTCGGCGATGGCACGCTGAGCTTCTGGGAGTTCTGCAAGAACGGCATCGACGTTGACGCGACGTGGCTTAATGCGCTTTGGCTTCGGACGCTGTGGGAGTTCTGGTGGAGTCTCGAAGAAAGGACGACGTGGACGGTCTCCACGACCTTCTCCACCTTCACGACGCTTGTCACCATCACGGCGCTCACCGCGTGGCTTGTCACCGTCACGACGTGGTCCGCGGCGCTTATCACCATCGCGGCCACCCTTTTTACGAAGTTGCTGCGTCACTGCTTCAAATGGCTTATCTGAAGGAAGGATTTCAAGAAGACCGGTACGGGCTGCCTTTTGCTTCGGAGCAGTGATGGAAAGCACGCGCGTGCCATCAAGGTCTGATTCCACTTCAGCACGGACAACGTCCTTGACTGCAGCGCCAGAAGGCACCACGGAATCTGCGACAACGCCCTTGGGCTGAAGCGCGCCTGCTGCGCGCCAAGTCCAAGTGCCATCTTCGCGCTTGCTGGTGAGTTCGATCTCGATACGACGTGACATAGGTGTTCTACGGTATCTGCGTTTTACCCTCGACCATCAGCCTCCTTGGGGCTATCGGTAGTCTTCGCACATGCCTATCTATGCACTTGGCGACCAAATTCCGGTCATCGACCCCACTGCTTTCATCTCACCCGATGCCATCATCATTGGCTCTGTCACCATCGGTGCCCAGAGTTCCATTTGGTCGGGCGCAGTTCTTCGTGGCGACGATGGAGCAATCGTGATCGGGGAGCGCACGAGCATTCAAGACGGCACCGTGGTTCACACCACTCCCGCCAACCACACCACCGTGGGAAATGATTGCGTGATTGGCCACATCGTTCATCTCGAGGGCTGCATCATCCAGGATGGCGCCCAGGTGTCGTCGGGCTCTGTCGTTTTGCACCGTGCAGTCATCAGCACCGGAGCCATTGTTGCCGCTAATGCCGTTGTCCTCAACGACACTGTTGTCCCAGCTGGCGCACTTGCTGTCGGAGCACCTGCGGTCATCAAAGAGGGGCGTGCACGTAAAGAGGACATTGAGTTCGCAGCTCTTGCCTACATTCACAAGGGTGCACGTTTCCGTGAACAACTTCGACGCATCGACTGATTCATGGCCAATGGTCGACTTCAGCGTCGACCCAGTACACACCGAATTAGTTTCTGACCTTTTGTGGTCGTTGGGCGTTGTCGCCATTGAAGAGCTTTCGTCCGCAGATGGCAGAACAACTTTGCGCACCAGCATGGGTGACGAACCAGATCAAGCAATCACTACGGTGATCGAATCATTTCCCGACATAACGGTGACACGTGTCGATATTGATCGGGCTGTAGCGGACACATGGCGCGAACATGCCGTGGCGACATGGGTGAATGATGAAGTTGCCCTTGTCCCTGCGTGGATTTCTGCACCACAAAACTGCACGCCGATTTTTGTTGAGCCGTTGGATACCTTCGGACTTGGCAATCATCCAACAACGGTTCTCACACTGCGCCTCGCCCTGCGGCACATCTCGGAGCCGTGCAATGTTTTTGACCTTGGTTGCGGATCCGGCGTTCTTGCTGTGGGGCTTGCGGTTCTCAAGAATTGCACTTGCACGACATACGACATCGCCGACAGTGCCCAGAAGGCTGTGGCAGACAATGCACGCCTCAACAACACAACATTGGTGACGTGGTCAGACGGGTACCCATCAGAACAATCCGATGTCGTTCTCGCAAACATCCTTGCCCCGGTTCTCATTGAGGAGTCAGAGAAAATTTCTTCAGCAACATGCGATGGGGGATTGCTCGTCTTAAGCGGCATGCGCACCGAACAAGTAGAAAAAGTGCTTCGCGAATTTTCTCAATTCAAGGAAATTGACAGAGACGAGTTAGACGGCTGGACAGCCGTTGCACTTCGTAAGAATTAATTACGAGATGTTGCGTGCGCGCACACCAATGGGCGCAATGAGGCGATATCCAGCTGCATGGCGTTCCTCTTCAGATTCGCCACCCCAGAATCCATACTCACGATTACGGCGCGCAAAATCTCTGCAGTCGACCATCACTTCGCATGATTGACATACTTCGCGTGCTTGCGCTTCACGACGTTCGCGAGCTTGTGGACGCTCCGCAGCAGGAGGGAAGAAGATTGCAGCGAGGCCTTTGCACTCGGCAGAAGCAGACCAGGTGGTGTCATCCCACTCTCGGAAAGCGAACAGATCCCCAATGGCCATTGTTGTCCCCCAACTGCCGTGCCTTCGGACACA
>JBEDFA010000052.1:0-14663 GCA_041175365.1 Actinomycetota bacterium
GCAAAGACAGCACGCGAAGAAGGATTCGACGAAATCGCAGACTGGTTCGAGACGCTTGCACGCGCCGAGAAGAGCCACGCCGGCCGTTTCAGCGAAGGCCTCGCAGCCCTTTAAATCTGACGTGCACTTCGGTGCACTTCACATTCGCAATGAACGGGTGGCTGCAATTTTGTGGCCACCCGTTTGTGTGCGGTACTTCATTACGACAAGAACTTGACGATTCCGAAAGACAGCAACGATGACAATTACGTACGACCCCAAGCATCCGAAATATCTCGACGAAGCGGATGTGCGCGAAGAACTCACGCGCGTGTACGACCTATGCCACGGCTGCCGTTTGTGCTTCAAGTTCTGCTCGTCGTTCCCCACGCTCTTTAGTTACGTCGACCAACACGAGGATCAGGACGCTGGGCGCCTGACCCCACAACAACAAGACCAAGTCGCTGACGAATGCTTCCAATGCAAGCTTTGTTACGTCAATTGCCCATACATTCCTGAACTGCACGAATGGGCTCTCGACTTCCCACGTCTGATGTTGCGCCATGACGCAATGCGTCTTGCCAACGATCAGGTTCCACTTCGTAAGCGCATCACGACTCAGGTGATGGGCCACACCGATGCTGCTGGCAAATTGGCCACCACAGTGTCCACCATCTCGAACCTTGTCATTAATGCCAAGCCCGGTTCGGTTGTTCGTAAGGCTGTAGAGAAGACAACAGGCGTTTCTTCCGTTCGCCTTCTTCCTCCATATGCAAAGCAGCGCTTCAGCACATGGTTCAAAAAGCGTGCCAAGCCAGTTCTTGCAAAGAAGCAGGGCAGTGTTGCGGTGTTCCCAACATGTCTTGTCGAGTATCAGCAGCCAGGCGTTGGCCATGACCTCGTCAAGGTGTACGAGCGCAATGGCGTTGAATGTTCATTAGTCGACGGTGCTGGTTGTTGCGGTGCCCCGTACTTGCACAGCGGCGACATGGATGGCTTCACGAAGGTGGCAGCCAAGCAAGTCAAGGTTCTTGCGGACGCAGTGCGCGAAGGCAAAGACATCGTTGTGCCGCAGCCAACCTGCGGTTACATCTTGAAGAAGGACTACGTCGATTACGTCGGTGGACCAGACGCAGAACTCGTTGCAGCACACACGTTCGACTCTTCTGAATACCTCATGAACTTGCATAAGGCAGAGGGAACAGAACTCGACACCAACTTCACGGGTGAGATTGCTGAGACGATCTCGTATCACATCCCTTGTCACCTCAAAGCGCAGAACATTGGTTTGCGCAGTCGTGACCTCATGAAACTCACTGGCGCAAAGATCAAGCTCATCGATCAGTGTTCAGGCATCGACGGCATGTGGGGCTTTAAAGCCGGCAACGAACAGTTCTCTGTCCCCGTTGCAAAGAAGCTTGCCGACAAGATCACTGCCGCCGAAAGCGAAGTTGTTGCAGGCGATTGCCATCTCGCGAACACCGCGATTGTCGAACAAACAGGCCAAGCCGCACAACATCCGTTGCAGGTTGTTGCTCGTGCCTACGGCATCCCCGAAGAACCCACCAAGTAATCCCTCAAGGAAAGTAGAACAACTATGAATGCTGCAGCCCCCACAGTGTCTCGCAAGTTGACTCTGGACGACATTGCCGACCAACGCGCCTATGAACGTGAGCGTCAAGAATTCCGTGCTCGGATGATTGAAGTGAAGCGTCTTCGTCGTGTTGCCATCGGCGATCTCTTGACCATCATGTTTGAAAACCGTGACACCATGCGTCTTCAGATTCAAGAGATGGTTCGAGTGGAGAAGTTGCTCACCGACGAAGCAGTTTTGGATGAACTGAAGGCGTACAACCCGATGATCCCAGAGCCAGGTCAACTCTGTGCCACCTTGTTCTTGGAACTCACCTCTGAAGATCAGGTTCGTGAATGGCTTCCAAAGCTTGCCGGCCTTGAGAACAGCATCAGCTTGTTGTTGTCCGATGGTTCCAGCGTGCAGGGCGAAATCGATGCACTTCATGCAGCAGGCCTCACACGTGATGACGTGACCGCAGCAGTGCACTACCTCACCTTCAACTTCACGCCAGACCAGATTGCAGCCTTCCAGGCAGGTCCTGTCTCGGTGGTGTGCAGCCAGAAGAACTATCTCGACTCCACGGCTCTGTCTGCCACGACGACAGCAGAGCTCCTCTCTGACCTTCTCCCGTAAAGGGTTTGGCGACGCTTTGTCGCAGATTTGATTGATGTGACAACCGACACATACGATGCCGCCAAGGGGTTCCGCCCCGACATCGAATGGGGGTTGCGATGTCAATCACAGAGATCACATGGAGAAATCGCGGCGCATGTAATGGGCTAGACCCTGCTGTCTTTTTCCCTGATTCGGAAGAAAACGCAGAAGAAGCAAAGTCCATTTGCTCTGAATGTGCTGTGCGTCTTTCCTGTTTGGAACATGCCTTAGCCGTTCGCGAGCGTGACGGCGTGTGGGGTGGCATGACCGAGAAGGAACGCCGCCGCATTATTCGTCAGCGTCGACGCACTGCCTAATCATTCGTTTTTTCTGCCAACGGGCAGGGATACTTAAAGACATGGCTCACACTCAGGCGTTCGTTGGCTGGCCAACGATTTTGGCGCAACTACTTGAACGTCGCGATCTCGGTGCCGAGTTAGCAGAGTCTGCGATCACGGAAATTCTCAATGGTGTTGCCACGCCGTCGCAAATGACGGCTTTCATCGTCGCATTGCGCGCCAAGGGTGAAACAACAGAAGAACTCGAAGGCATGTTGCGTGCTGTGCGTGCTGCTGGCAGCCGCGTTCATCTTGACCCTGCACTGGCTGCGCGCACAATCGACATCGTCGGTACCGGCGGCGACAAGAGCAACTCGGTCAATGTGTCCACCATGTCGGCCCTCGTTGTTGCAGGTGCAGGTGCTCCGGTGTGCAAGCACGGCAATCGTGCTGCATCATCGAAGTGTGGTGCTGCTGACTTGTTGGAAGCTGCCGGTGTCTCCATCGAACTTGACCCGGCAGGAGTGCAGGCGAGCGTCGAAGAAGCCAGTTTTGGTTTCTGTCTTGCTGCACGTTTTCATCCCGCGTTTCGTTACACCGCTCCGTCACGTCGAGAGATTGGCGTGCCGACTGCATTCAACTTGTTAGGCCCCATGGCGAACCCTGCTCCGATCTCCAACATGCTGGTGGGCGTAGCAATGCCCAACATGATGGATCGCATGGCCGATGCCCTTGCAACACGTGGTGTAACCAGCGCATGGGTGGTGCATGGTCATGGCGGTCTTGATGAATTGGCTGTCAGTGGACCGAACACAGTGTTTGAACTGCATGAAGGCCAAGTGCACACATTTGAAGTGAATGCAAAGGACTTCGGTATTGCGGTGTCGACATTGGACGACATTCGTGGTGGAGAACCTGCAGACAACTTGGCAATTCTTCGCGACACTTTTGCGGGCAAGCCTGGCCCTGTGCGTGACATCGTCACGTTCAATGCCGGGTGTGCTTTATATGTTGCAGGTATCGCTGGTGATGTTTCCGATGGCATCGAACGTGCACGTGCTTCCATCGATTCGGGTGCTGCAAATGGAATTCTTGAAAACGTGATTGCAATTACAAATCGCGAAGCAACTCGAATGGAGACTCAGCCATGACCGTCCGCGTTCCTGCGACATCCGCAAACCTCGGACCAGGTTTTGACGTGATGGGTCTTGCATTGTCATTGCATTGTGAAGTGGGTGTGATTGGCGCTGATGCAGTGCCTGAAGGTGCTCAGGAATGCGAAGACACACATCCAGCGCAAGTCGCCTTTGTGCGTGCTGGTGGAACAGGTCGCGTGTGGGTAAAGAACACGATCCCGATGGGGCGCGGCATGGGATTTAGTGGGGCAGTGCGCGTGGGCGGCATTGTTGCAGCCGAACAACAGATTGCTGGCGGCACGTGGGATCGCTCGAAGTCGCAAGCGCTTGCAATCGGAACAGAACTTGAAGGTCACGCGGACAATGTCGCACCATCGCTTCATGGCGGTGTGGTGATTGCCAGCGGAGAGCATGTGGTGAATGTGCCCATTGCTCTGAACCCAGTCTTTGTGATGTGGGTTCCGGACTTCACGACCTCAACCAATGAGTCGCGCGGAAAGATCGGTCCGAATATTGCTTTGACCGACGCGGTGTTCAATATCGCTCACACGGCCATGTTCGTCACTGCGTTACAACAAGGTGACGTGTCGTTGCTACGTGAGGCAACAAAAGATCGCATTCACCAAGACATTCGCTTGGCGGCGTCGCCTGCGTGTGCAGCTGCATTGCAGGCCGGGCTCGATGCAGGCGCTTGGTGCGGTTGGCTTTCGGGCTCTGGTCCCACTGTTGCGCTGATGTGTGACCCTGCGATGGCAGACACCGTCGCTGGGGCACTGCCTACGGATGGTCACGCCAAGAAATTGACCATCGATTTTGACGGCGCCGTCGCCCTGTAACGCAACCCTGTCACACCCCTTGATGAAAGTGGTGGGCATGGAACACACGCCAGCATCACAGTCATCTTCTTCGGCCGACCTGCCAGTTCTCATGATTTCGTGCGACACCTGCATCATGAAAGACAGCAGTGCCTGTGGTGACTGCATGATGAGTGTCCTCTGTGATGTGCCCGAGTCGGGGGCGGTCATTCTCAACCTGCAAGAGCTTCGAGAAATTCGTTTGCTCGCTCAGGCCGGTTTGGTGCCTACGCTTCGGCACCGTGCCGTCGGCTAACCGAATCCCCAAGAACCCAAAGCTGGTTGCAACCAACGCCCCTGGTGGGGCGGGGTATTGGGCACAACTGCATGAGATCGGACTCAGCGCTGGTCTCGATGTTCTTGGTGTTGCCCCCGCCGGCGTCATGCACCGAGCACTGCAACAACTGCATGACCGCGAAGAACGCGGACTAGTCAACGGAATGAAGTTCACGTACTTACGTCCGGAACGTTCCACGAATCCTTCTTTGTTGGTGGAAGAAGCACGCACAGTGATTGTGGGCATGCGGTCATATGCCTTTGATGCGCCAGAGAACACCGTTGATGGTCCGGCTGCACGCGTTGCTCGTTATGCATGGGACGACCATTACGGACATCTCAAGGAATCTTTGACTCAAGTTGCTGCGCGCCTACGGACAGATGGTCATCGCGCCACGGTTTTTGCCGACGACAATTCCATCGTTGATCGAGAGATTGCGTACCTTGCGGGACTTGGTTGGTTTGGTCGCAACGCCAACATCTTGGTGCCAGGCAAGGGCAGCATGTTGGTGATTGGTTGCATCGTGACAACGGCCGACTTGCCAATAGCGACACCTCTCGAAGATGGATGTGGAACATGTGTGCGTTGTCAGCCTGCATGCCCAACAAACGCCATCATCGAGCCAGGTGTGATTGATGCGAACCGTTGTCTGTCGTGGTTATTGCAAAAACCAGGAATTTTCGATCGCGCATATCGAGTGGCTTTGGCTGATCGCATTTATGGTTGCGACGATTGTCAAACAGTGTGTCCACCGACGAAGCGCGGCGGATCTCAACCCTCGATGCCGCATCATGCTCCATATGTCGACGCCGTTGCGTGGTTGCATCTCGATGACAATGCACTAGAGGCTGCATCCGACGGTTGGTACGTGCATGGTCGAGACATGACCTGGGTGCGACGCAATCTCCTCATCATCTTGGGCAACATCGCGCAACCAACAGATGAGCGAGTTGTTGATGTGGTGCGCCGATATCTCTCGCATGAGCGCCCCGAGTTACGTGCACATGCGGTGTGGGCGGCGGCGCGTTTGGGACTCAATTCACTGCTTCATGAAGATGATCCGCACGAATTAGTCGCCGAGGAACTGGCGCATCTGCCAACCTTACGGGGCGACCTATGAAGCATCTTTTAGTCACCAATGACTTCCCCCCGAAGATCGGCGGCATCCAGTCACTCCTATGGGAGTGGTGGCGTCGTTTGCCGTCCGACTCATTTGCAGTTCTTACAAGTCCTCATGAAGGTGCGGCAGAGTTTGATGCAGAGCAGCCGTATCGCATTGAACGGACTCGAGAGCCGGTGCTGCTGCCACATCCATGGATGGTGCAGCGCATTAACGCAATGGCAAAAGATTTCGGAGCCGACTTTGTCGTGCTTGACCCTGCATTGCCATTAGGTCTTGTCGGGCCAGCGTTGAAACTGCCGTACATGGTGGTGTTGCATGGCGCAGAAGTAACTGTGCCGGGTCGTTTGCCTGGTTCGAAGCAAGTGCTGGGTCGTGTGTTGCGTGGCGCCGAACACGTCATTGCTGCGGGTGGATACCCCGCACGTGAAGGGGAGCATGCCGCGTCGCGTTCATTGCCCACCACCATTGTTCCGCCAGGCGTGGATACGGATCGCTTTGTTCCGTTGTCGTCAGAAGAACGTTCAGCAACACGAGCACATTTTGGATTCAATGATGATGACGAGATCATCCTGGGTATCAGTCGTCTTGTGCCACGGAAAGGTTTCGACACAGTGATTAAAGCTGTTTCGCAACTGGCACCACATCGCCCCAAGTTGCGACTAGTTATTGCGAGCACGGGTCGTGATGAAGATCGCTTGAAGAAGTTGGCTGCTGAGACAAACGCACCCGTCACTTTTTTGGGTCGAGTGCCTCATGAAGATCTCCCGGCGCTGTACGGCTGCGCCGATGTGTTCTCCATGATGTGTCGTAATCGCTGGGGCGGTCTCGAACAAGAAGGCTTTGGCATTGTGTTCGTGGAAGCAGCTGCATGCGGAGTTCCTCAAATTGCAGGTGAAAGTGGCGGAGCAGCGGAAGCTGTGCTGGATGGTGTTACTGGTTTTGTGATGCAGAACCCCGGCGACGCATCGGGGCTAGCTGCACGCATCGTGGACATTCTTGATAACCCAGATCTTCGTGCATCTATGGCAATCGCTTCGCGTGAACGAGCCTTAAGCGAATTCAATTACGACGTTCTTGCCAGCCGTTTAGGTGAAGTGTTGAAAGTGGGGCAATGATGGATGGCATGAAGGGCACGGCAATCATTCGTCTGAATGCAATCTTCACTGCTTTGTTTGTGGTGACTGCGGCACTTGCGGCGGCATATTTTGAACAGCCGTGGAAGACCATTGCGGTTGTCGTCTGTCTTGCAAGTTTTTCCATTGGTGTTGTTGCCTTCCTCTGGGGTTATTGGAGCGCCGTTCAACGCAGCCGGGAGGACAACATTTCGGTCGCTGCTTTGTACTTTCTCATAGACAAGTGCGCACCAAAATCTGTCGCTCGTCAAATGAATGGTTTGTTGGGTGTGCAGTTCATTGCTGGTCTCGTGACTGCTGGTTTGCGTTCATCAACGGATGGCAAGCGGGGGAGCACCTTGGCCTTCGGCATCCTTGTTCCCATGCTGGGACTCGGTCTGAATGGTCTCTGGGCAGCCTTCCACGGACACTTTGAACCCCGTTCGGGTACGAAATCATCGGGGGTGTCGCCTCAGGCCTCTCCGAACGGGCAAGATGAAGACCATGACTGATCGCGCCGCTCAGACCACCCTCATCGATGCACCTGTAGATAAGTGTGTCCAGATCGTTCTCGACTTCGAGCGTTACCCCGATTGGGCCAAGGACGTGAAGGAAGCAACTGTTCGTGAACGCGATGATCAAGGTCGTCCTTCGCGCGTTGAATATCGCGCATCAGCTCTCGGTCGCAGCACGCACTACACGCTGGAATATGACTACTCCGAAGCACCCGCTCGGTTGTCGTGGCACTTGGTGGAGGGCGACATCATGCGTGCCCTTGACGGTGCGTATTCATTTGTAGAGGTCGATGGCGGAACACAAGTGTTCTACGAACTTGATATCGAACTTGTGGTGCCACTGCCTGGCTTCGTCAAGCGACGTGCGGAAGCACGCATCCTGATTGAGGCTGTGAAGGAACTGAAGGCCCGCGCCGAATCGTGAAACACGTCGGCATCGACGTTGGCGGCACCAAGTGTCACGGCGTCATCGTGGATAACCACGGAACAGTTCTTCAGGAAGTGCGTTACCCCACACCTCATGCATCGGAACTCATCGACCTACTGGAAGCCATGTTTCGAGAGCTCGGTGGCGAGACAACCCTCGGTGTGGGCGTCCCTGGATTAATCACTGCCGATGGAGTGATTAAGGCTTCACCCAATATGAAGGGTGCGCACAACATCGCAGTAGGACCTGAACTGCGCGAGCGTCTTGGAATCGCTGTGCATGTCGAGAACGACGCAACCGTCGCGGCGTTTGGTGAATGGAAATCTGGTGCCGCGATGGGTGCACGCGATGCCGTCATGGTCACTTTGGGCACGGGCATCGGCGGCGGAATTGTGATGGGCGGACAATTGCAACGAGGTGCAAATGGCTTCGCAGGCGAAATTGGCCACATGGTGGTGGAACGCAATGGTGTCGAATGCCCATGCGGTCGACGTGGTTGCTGGGAACGGTATGCATCAGGTTCAGCGCTCAAAATGTTGAGCGGTGGAACAGATGGCAAACAAGTCTTTGAGAAGTTTCATGCTGGAGATGCCGATGCAATTGCCACGGTCGAAACATTTGCTTCATGGATCGCAGAAGGTCTCGCAAGTCTCACGAATATTTGTGATCCTGAAGTCATCGTGATCGGTGGCGGTGTCATTGAGTCATTCGCAACACGAATTGACATCTTGGAAGAGAAGTTCTCAGCGTCTCTGTATTCATCGGAGATGCGCCCACATCCACGCCTTGCTCCAGCATCGCTGGGGGAGCGTGCCGGCGCGATTGGCGCTGCATTGCTCGTCGGCGAACAAGTCAGCTAATCAGCGCGTCGTTACTCGGCTGCGTGTTGCGCCCAGTTGCGAGAACGCTCGACTGCGCGAAGCCATGTGGCGTGGTCGCCGCTTTCCTGTGCAGGTTCAAATCGTTGATCCAAGGTCCACATCTGCGACACCTCGTCAAGGTTTGTCCACACGCCCTCGGCAAGACCTGCAAGATACGCCGCTCCAAGAGCAGTTGTTTCATGGTCTGTCGGTCGCAACACAGGAACTCGTAATTCATTTGCTTGTCGTTGCAACATGTCGTTCATTACGGCAGCGCCACCATCAACGCGCAGTTCGTTCAGTGTGACACCGCCCGCTTGAGTCATTGCATCGATGGCATCTCGAGTTTGAAACACCATTGCATCAATCACGGCACGCGCGATGTGGGCTTTGGTGGTGCCGCGCGTAATGCCCACAATGGTTCCTCGCGCATAGGGGTCCCACCATGGACTTCCCAGTCCAGTGAATGCGGGGACAACGTACACACCATCAGAATCGGGGACCGTGGCTGCGAGTGCACCAATCTCTGATGAGTCAGAAATAATTCCGAGGCCATCGCGAAGCCATTGCACGGCAGCTCCCGTGACGAAGATGGCGCCTTCCAGTGCATATATCGGCTTTCCGTCGCCAAGATCCCAGGCAACGGTTGTCAACATTCCTTCTGTGGGCGTCGGGCATGTTGTGCCGACATTCAACAGAACAAAACTTCCGGTGCCGTACGTGTTCTTTGCCATGCCTGGCTTTGTACACATCTGTCCGAACAATGCGCTTTGTTGATCGCCCGCAATGCCAGAAATGGGAATGCCATCAGGAACGCCAGCGATTGATGTGGTGACGCCATAGCGAGCACTGGATGGGCGCACCTCTGGCAATGCATGACGAGGGACTCCGATGAGCGAACACATCTCGTCACTCCATTGCATGGTGTTGATGTCGAACAACATGGTGCGACTTGCATTGCTGGGGTCCGTGACGAAGGAAGCACCGTTCGTCAGTTTCCACACCAACCACGAATCAATTGTGCCAATACGTAGATGTGGGGCTGGAGGTAGATCGTGATGCGCAGCAATCCATGCGGCCTTGGTACCAGAAAAATATGGGTCAAGTACGAGTCCGGTGATGCGGCGTACATCGGAGAGGTGAGGCTCTAATTCTTCGCAACGCTCAGCAGTGCGGCGGTCCTGCCACACGATGGCGCGCGAACAAGGCTCACCCGTGCGCTGGTCCCATGCAAGAACTGTTTCTCGTTGATTGGTGATTCCAATTGCGGCGATTGGTTCAGAGAGTTGGCTAACAACCTCTGCCAAAGTCGTCGCGATGGCATGCCAGATTTCGTTGGCGTCATGTTCGACCCAGCCTGGTTGCGGAAAGTATTGAGGAAATTCTCGGTAGGCGGAGAATGAAGGACGACCATCATCAAATACTGCGCGTGTGCGTACGCCAGTGGTGCCGGCATCAAGCGCAAGAACAACAGTCATGGTTACCTCTCTGTGGAATCAGCAATCAACCGAATGAGTTCGGACTGAATGCCTGGTTGTGTGGCAAGTACTTGTTGTGGTGTGACGGGATTGCCAGCGAAGTCGGTGACGATGGCGCCTGACTCGGTGGCGATGATCTGTCCAGCGATGAGGTCCCATGAATTGAGGTGTTCTTCGAAGTACGCGTCGTATCGACCGCATGCAACAAAGCAAAGGTCAATCGCGGCTGCACCTAATCGTCGAATATCGCGAATATGGGTCATCATCTTCGCAACACGGCGAGCATGCCCTTCGCGTTCGCTTGCGTGGTAGCTGTAGCCGGTGCAGAGAAGCGCATCGCTGAGAAGCGTGTTGTTGCGAACAGAGATGGGAGAGCCATTGAGGGTTGCGCCCTCACTGCGTGAGGCAGTGAACATGTCTCCTAAGGCAGGGGCATACACCGCACCAGCGATTGGACCGTTCGCGTCGACAGCACCGATGGACACAGCCCACATAGGAATATCGAAATAGAAGTTGGATGTGCCATCAATAGGGTCGATGTGCCACGTGATGCCAGTGGTGCCTTCGCGGCTTGCGCCTTCTTCGCCAACAATGCCGTCATCAGGGCGAAGTTGCTGAAGTCCGGCTGTCACCATCTCTTCGCTGGCCTTGTCGTATTGCGTGACCATGTCAATGGGTGAGGATTTTGTTGTGGCAGTGACGTCACCGCTCTTGCGACCCTTCAGCGCCATGTCGCCCGCCGCACGAGCAAGTTGTTCGGCAACGGTGCGCAATTCAGACGCGAGGGATTGCTGGGTCATTGCTTGTCGGCAATCTCTCGCCATTCACCCAATGCACGAAGAACTAACACTGCGACCACAGCGGTGCCGGCTGCACTAAGGGCCGAGCCGATCAAAATGCCGAAGCCAAGCAAAAGCCCGGAGGCATCGTCGGTCTGCACATCAACGAGCGCGTATCCGATGAGTGCACCTGCCAGACCTCCGATGAGGATGGAAATGAAGGCGAGTGCGCGCGCCGCTGTTGACGGGAGCGCAGAGAGTGAATCTGACTGTTGAGGCACCTGCCCATCGTAGGCGGGGCTCATCCGTACTGAACTAGCGTCGGGGGCAGTGGCCGACCATCGTTCAATTCTTCATATCGACATGAACGCGTTCTATGTGTCGGTCGAATTGCTGCGGCACCCCGAACTGCGTGGACTTCCCGTGGTGGTCGGCGGTACAGGCGGGCGAGGAGTGGTGTCGGCTGCGTCCTATGAGGCTCGTCAATTTGGTGTGTACTCGGCGTTGTCGTCAGCGGTTGCGCGACGGTTATGTCCCGATGCAATTTTTCTTCCGCCCGACATGGCGCACTACCTCGAGTTCAGTCACCAACTGCATGAGATCTTTGAATCCTTCACGCCATTGGTGGAACAGATTTCGGTGGATGAAGCATTTCTGGATGTGACGGGGGCTCGTTCCCTTCTGGGGGATGCACAACAGGTTGCAAAACTTCTCCGTGAACGAGTGTGGGAGCAAACACAGTTGCCGTGCACCGTGGGGATAGCGCCCAACAAGTTCATCGCGAAGATGGCATCAGAGTTTGCAAAACCCAAAGCTCGACGCACGGGAATCGAACCAGGCTTTGGTGTGTACGAAGTGCTTCCCGGCAAAGAGATTGAATTCTTGCATCCACTGCCAGTGCAGAGCCTGTGGGGCGTCGGTCCCGCCACGTTGAAGCGTTTGGACACTTTGGGTATTCGCACAATCGGGGACCTTGCTGTTATTGATCTACCGATTCTGATTGGGGCGATCGGAGATTCTCATGGACGTCATCTCTATGCCTTGTCTCATGGCATAGATGATCGTGTGGTGGAGCCAGAACGCGTCGCAAAGTCCATCGGTCACGAAGAAACGTTCTCCCGAGACATCACTGACCACGATGAGTTGCATCAACATCTTGTCCGCTTGTGTGATGCAGTGGCTCGGCGCACTCGTGAAGCAGGGATTGCTGCAGGCACGGTGATGTTGAAGGTGAAATTCTCATCGTTCGAATCGGTCACACGGTCCACCACGCCATCTGTACCGCTGACGACAGGTCCGTCCATGGTTGCTGCACTTGAGCCCTTGCTTGCTTCGCTTGACTATTCACAAGGCGTGCGACTCTTGGGTGTCCATGCTCAGAAGTTGGCGGAGAGCGGCGGGGCTGCACCGCGTTTGTTTGATGACGGAGGGGAAACCCCCGAAGATGTGGAAGAGCAATGGGTCTCTGCAAGCCGAGCGATCGATTCCATCGTGGAAAAATTTGGGCACGGGATGATTGGTCCTGCAAGCACCTTTGATGCGCGGCGGCCGGGGGAGAACCCGTTTGGACCCGAAAGCGATGCGGAATAGTCTTGTGACAACTCTTTAGGGCAGGGGAAGAAAATGCAGCTTTCCTGCTTTGTGTTCAGGCGCAATGAGTGAGACAATCAAGACGTGCCATTGTCAGATGACGAACAACGAATCCTCCGGGAGATCGAACACCAACTGAGTGCGGATGAGAAGTTTGCTTCCGCCGTTTCGTCAAAAGGTTTGTACAGCCACTCCGCCAAGCGTGTGTGGTGGTCATCACTTGGCATGGTTGCTTGTCTCGTCGCCATTGTTGCCACGTTGCAAATCCACTACCTCGTGGCATTCGCTGCATTCATCGGAATGCTCATCTTCGCAATGGTGATCGAACGCCAGTTGCGCCTCATCGGTCGTGCAGGGGTACAAGATCTCGCGCAAAAGATTCCGAAGCCTCGCGTCAATTTCCCTCGGGACTAATTACTTTCCTCGGCGCGCATCGTCGATTCTCTTGTACTGTGTGCACATGCAGTCTCTGGTCACGCCGTCAGCAATTCTCGCTGTTGTCGTTCGACCACATTTGTGGCTCACTGCTCTTCGCCAGTTGGCCAGGTTGACCCCGAAGGGCTGGTGGAAGCGATCTCCGTTTCTTCCTATGCCACCGGCTGGTTACCTCGAGTTTCGTTTAGTGACGCAATACGGTGGCGAACACGGTTCGCAGCGCGAGAAAGTGCGCACCGTTGATGTGCTGGACTATCTCGTGTGGTGCAAAGAATGGAACCAGGCTCGGTCATGAGAATTTGTGGCCCGTCTTTTATTTCCTCACGGTTGCGGACAAGATAATCATGAGGAGCGCGCTCGTACTTAATGCAACGTACGAACCGCTCAGTGTCGTGTCGGCGCGCCGAGCGATCTGCTTGGTGCTTCTCGACAAAGCAGAGATCGTTGCCGATGACGGAACTCGAGTGCACTCGGAAAGATTCTCGGTGCAATCACCTGTGGTCATTCGCCTGAGATACATGGTGAAGGTGCCGTATCAACGAAGTACTGCGATGTCTCGTCGAGCTGTGTTTGCTCGTGACAATCATGAGTGCGGATATTGCGGGGGAGTCGCGGACAGCATTGATCACGTGATGCCTCGCTCTCGTGGCGGGAAGAATGAATGGGACAATGTGATTGCGGCCTGTCGCGGATGCAATTTGCGCAAGCGCGATCGCACGCCGGAAGAGGCTGGTATGAAATTGGCCCGTCCGCCACAGGCTCCTCGAGAACTGTCGTGGATTATGTACTCAGTGCCTCGCATCCCCGAGGAGTGGAAGCCGTACTTGGCTCGGGCCAGTTAAAGCGACAAGAGTGGACATATGACTGACCGCCAAACTTCGTGGGAACGCCACGACTGGCATGGGTCGGCAGCTGATTTTCATGCCATGAATCCCGCGCCGATGCGTGCGTTGTGGTGGTGCTCAGTGAAGGCGCCGGCAATCATTCTCGGGTCCACTCAACAAGAGTCAGATGTCGATGCAGCTGTCGCCATGCAATTGGGTCTTGATGTTGTGCGTCGCCGTAGCGGTGGCGGTGCGGTCTACGTTCACCCCACGGAATCAGTATGGATCGATATCACGATTCCCAAAGATGACCCTTTGTATGTGGACGATGTGTCGTCGTCGATGCTGTGGCTGGGCGATGTTTTTGTTGAAGCTGTGAAACCATGGACATCGGCGCAGACCTATCGCGGTGCATTTGATGTGGGTACAGACGGACGCAGTGTGTGCTTTGCAAGTACATCGCCTGGCGAGGTCTTCATTGGTGAGAACAAGTTGGTGGGTATTAGCCAACGTCGTGGGCGAGAAGGTGCACGTTTGCAATGCGTGTTGTATCGCTCGTGGCAACCAGAACTGTGGACTCCAGCACTGACTTCGATGGACGTGCGCGAGCGGATCGCGTCTCTTCCCGTGGCCACTATTTCCGCCGACGCTGCAGACATCGTGTCTGCCGTTTTCTCAGCGCTTCCAGCCTGAGCCAAAAAAATCCCGAATCCCGCCGGGGGCGGAGCTATGTCCTTTCTGAGGCCGGTGGGGGGCAGTGGGGGGA
>JBEDFA010000053.1:0-8130 GCA_041175365.1 Actinomycetota bacterium
GTGGTCACTGCATCGTCCAAGATGGCTGATGCATCAATGGTTTCGTTGCGCGTCGGCGCATACGTTGCTAACTCCTGAAAAGACTCCACGAGAGAGTCGCGCAGTAACGCTGGACTCTCCACGGCTGCCTCATCGATGTTGATGCCCACGTCAAGACTCCCCATGTAGGACATGAGTGTGAGATTGAATGCAACGCCGCCCAGAGGCCCAACGGGGTAGTTCTCCAGCATCTTTGCGCCTGCGACATACAAGGTGACGCCGGCTCCACGAACGTTTGATGTTGCGAAGTCGACTGTCTCTGCCTGGGCACGTGCGAGGCGTGTGACGACAGATGTAGGAATCAGAGTTGACACAGTGGCGATCGCTTCGAGAGACCCTGACGTGGATCCTTCGCGTGCCGCAGTCAGAATCTCATTGACCGCAGCAAATCGTTCGGGCAATGGCATGTCTGCAGTGGGCACCAACATGCGAGCAAGCGTGAATGCATTGCTTCCGCTGGATTCAGTGCGAGTACTGATGGCCATCGATGCACGAAGCGATTCCACGGGAGCACCTAGTTGCTGGTGATACTTGCTGGCCGCATGCGCCGCGGCAGTCACAAACGCTGTATTCAATGTTCCGTTCATGGACTTCGCTGCGCCACGCATGTCGTGATAGCTGACTCGTGTGGTCTCCATGCGGCGTCGCAAAGAACGTGATGTCCACAGTGGTGAACGTGCAGCGTCAGTTTCATTGAGCTGCGCAATAAGGCCTTTGACTGTTGCCGAGGTGGAAGATCCGATCGTGCCGATGAGAGATGGATCAGCAAGGACATCACGGACTTGACGCAATACGGATAGTGGAAGACGCAAGCTGTCGCTCATCGCACCACGCAGTGCTTCGGTTGCATCGGGCTCAGAAATGTTCAGAGCAGCATTCGCAATTTCTGGATCTAACGCAGGCAGCGGTCCTGGATCTCGCTGTAAGTCGAGATAGTGCATGGAAAGTTCCACGCCACCTTGACCATCGGTCACGGTGTGATGCAGTTTTTGAATGAGTGCACTTCGTCCGCCAGCAAGACCGTCAACGATGACGAAATGCCACAGTGGTCGAGAACGATCGAACGGATCGGCGACGAGCAATGTTGCAAGATCAAGTAGTTGACGCATATCGCCTGGTTCTGGCAAGGAGATGCGACGGACGTGATAACGAATATCGAATGACGGGTCATCGACCCATGTGGGATTTCCCAAATTTCCGGGAGCAGGTAGCACGCGACGTCGAAGCCGTGGAAAGAGAAGAGCAGTGCGTTCCATGCGCGCGTATAACGCATCCATGTCGGGTGCTCGATCAAGAATTGTGATGTTGGCAAACGTTGATGCCAAGTAGGGGTCTTTTTCAAGACGCCACATCAGCGACTCGGTGTCGCTCATCCGCTTTTCATGGTCGGCCATGAGACCAACCTACAACCGCTACATGGGGATGCTGGTGTGCTTGAACTCGTTGAGGATGGGCCAATCAATGTCGTCCAAAATGCGATCGACTGTGCGCTTGGCTACTGCGGCATCACCGTGCGCGTGGTCCAGAAGGCGCACGAAGACGGCTTTGTCATCAACCACGAATGTGGGTGTGCCCCATACTTGGTGAGAGTTCACGTACTTGGTGTGTTCCTCGCGTACCACATCGAGGGTGCGGCCCGACTCAACATCGGCAAAGGCCTGTGCGGCATCGCCACCGGCAGATTCGATGATTGCGGTGATCTTGGCCCGGTCGTTCAGGTTGCCACCATTCACATGGCGATAGTTGAACATTGCCTGGTGAAAATCTAGAAGAGCATGACTCTGTTGGTCACGGAGAGAAATTGCTAACTGAAGGGTGAGTAGTCCGCTGTCGCGCTCTGGGTTGTCCCACATGTCGAGTTCACCTTCTTCCACATGTGCTTGACCAAGACAGAAAGGAAGAAAAGTGACGTTCCAATCTGCTCCAGCACGAAGACCTTCAACAACGTGGTCGTGAACGAGGCGCGCGAAAGGGCAGCGATAATCAAAAGTGAGACCAAACGAACGTGTCATAGAAAAGTCAACCTACGGTTTCACTGCGCTATTCCCTCGCAGGGTGTTAGCCGAGAATGCTGTTGATTATTGGCACTGCGACACTTCCGAGTACTGCACCTGTCACTATTCCACCCACAATGTCGGACAAGTGGTGAATACGTACGACAACTCGGCTTAGCGCAACGATGGCAGCAATGGCGGTCCACAATATGACGAGTGGCCAGCCAGTGAGTGATGTGAGAACAATGGCGGCAAAAGTTGCCGACGAAGCATGTCCGCTGGGAAAGCTGGAAGTGCTGGGAGTACGAACTTCAAACCGATCATCGCCTGAGGTAGTTGGACGCTCGCGACGAAACAGACGCTTGATGCCTTGGTTGACAATGAGGCTTTCCACGCCCAGTGCAACGGAGAGTGCAATTGCTTCTTGTAAGCGCGCCGATGAACCGATGGCGCGCAGGAATCCGACGACATGCCAAACAATGCTGAAGTCGCCAATCGTGCTCGCAGCTCCGAACAGCGCGATCGTGGCTTTGTTATTGCGTAGCGGTTCAAGAATGCGGTCGCCCGCTTGGTCAAATGCAGTCATCAGAAAGTTGCAATGGTGTTCTCAACCAGCGATGCAATTGCTGCAGGATTTTCAAGAGGGCCGAAGTGACCCATCTCGTCGTATTGCACGTATGTCGCACCCGGAATATTTTCAGCAACTTGGACGGCGAAAGACGAAGGTTGGAACGGTGCTGGCGCACCAGAGATCACCCACACACGATTCGTGATCTGTGAAAGTTCACTCCATGTGCTGTGTGAGCCGCCGGTTTCGTATGTACGAGCCTCGTGTTCTGGCAAACACTTCAATTCCACTTCGCCGTTTGCTGTGGGCTTGAAGCCGTGGCGAACATATGCCTCACGCGCAACAGGGTGGAAAGAAGCCATAGGTGGCTTTGCGGTGTAGTTCTCGAGGGCTGCTTCAAAGCTGGCGAATGTTGAACGACGCTTCCGTGCACCACCGGCGAGAGGGTTGGGTGGTCGCTCATCGCTCTCGGGTGTTGGTGGAAACACGATGGGTTCAAAAACAAACAACGCAGAGAAGAGCTCAGGTTCGATGAGTGCGGCCATTAGAAGTGATGCGCCACCCATTGAATGTCCAATACCGACAATGGGTTGACCGCCATGTAGTGCTGACAGATGACGTGCTGCTGCGAGCGCATCATTTCCGTATTGACGCCATTCGATGTTGGCAGGGTCAACGGTTTCGGCATCGCCATAACCACGGTGGTCAAATCCCATCACATGGTGTTGCGCAGAAAGAATCTCTGCCATGGGCTCCCAGCAATGTGCATGGAAACCGGTGGCGTGAGAGAGAAGAACTGGCGAGCCTGTGCCGCCAAAGTCATGCATTGCGATGATGATTCCGTCCAGAGACGGAATCATCATCGCGTCGTTGCATGCAACGTGAAGTGTCACTTGAGTGCGTTGAAGAACATGGCCGTTTCCTCTGGGAGGTTGGCCGGAATGACGTATCCGTCGGTGTTGCGAATCTGTTCCCAGTTGTCGCGGATGTCTTCGAGAGTGATTCCTGGCTTGTAGTAGCCCTGTGTCTCGCCAATGAAAACGCGTGCAACGCGTCCGCCACCCACGGAGTAGATCTCACCGTTGACGTCGCAGTCTTCGTGAGCAAGCCACGCAACGATTGGAGTCACGAGCGCAGGGTCAAGCTTGTCGCCGATTGCACCCATGAGGTTCTCGGTCATACGAGTGAGTGCGAGAGGTGCGATGACGTTTGCCTTGATGTTGTACTTTGCGCCTTCTGCTGCGAGAACTCGCGAGAAACCGACAAGGCCCATTTTTGCTGCACCGTAGTTGGCCTGTCCGAAGTTGCCGAAGATGCCAGCGGCAGATGACGTCGAGATGATGCGACCGTAGCCCTGCTCGCGCATGCGAATCCACGCTGGGCGTGTCACGTTGAATGCGCCCTTGAGGTGAACGTCGATGACTGGGTCAACGAGGTCTGGTGTCATGTTGTGGAAAGTCTTGTCGCGCAAGATGCCTGCGTTGTTGATGACGATGTCAACGCGACCATATGCGTCGATAGCTGTCTGAATGATTCCTTCGCCACCTTCTGGTGTGGAAACGCTGTCGTGGTTAGCAACTGCTTCGCCGCCGGCTGCACGAATCTCGTCGACAACCTTCTGGGCCGCACTTGCATCTGCGCCTGCACCGTCAACGGCACCACCGAGGTCGTTGACGACCACAAGAGCGCCACGTGAGGCGAGAAGGAGTGCATGCTGTCGGCCGAGACCGCCACCTGCACCCGTGATTACTGCAACTTTTCCGTCGTATGTCAACTTTGTCATGGCTTTTACCGTAGCCCCGAGCGCCTACTCTGACCACATGGATGAACTTCTCCCTCCCGAAAACGACCTACGTCGTCTTCCTGTGAGGGAGTGGATAGCGAGTCATCCAAACCCCACGCCTCGAGAATTTGCCGAATCCGGATACGTGGCACCGCATTGGCCAGCGCCCTATGGATTGGGTGCCGATCCTGTGCAGCAAATCATCATTGATGATGAATTCGCCCGTGCCGGAATGAAACGGCCATCGAATCAAATCGGAATTGGCTGGGCTGCTCCCACCATCATCTTTGCGGGAACGCAAGAACAAAAGAATCGCTACGTATTGCCCGCTTTAGCGGCCGAAGAAATTTGGTGCCAGTTGTTCTCTGAGCCAGGGGCGGGCAGTGACCTTGCGGGACTCTCAACACGTGCAGTACGTGATGGAGATGAGTGGGTGGTGAATGGTCAGAAGGTATGGACAACGGGTGCCCACTATTCAAAGTTTGGAATTCTGATTGCTCGCACTGATCCGGATGCTCCGAAACATAAAGGCATCACGTATTTCATTTGTCCGATGGATTTGCCGGGCATCGAGATTCGCACCATTAAGAACATTGCTGGAGCGGAAAGTTTCAACGAGGTGTTCTTCACCGATGTACGAATTCCGCATGCGAACGTTGTTGGCGATGTCAATGATGGTTGGCGCCTAGCGAAAGTGACTTTGGGAAATGAACGAGTGTCATTGTCCACGGGTGGAGTTTTGTGGGGTGCTGGCTCGACCGCACTTGACATCATCGACGAAGCAAAGAAACTCGGACCTCATAATGCGGTAATGCGCCAGCGACTGGCACGCCTTTATATAGAGCACACGGTGATTGAGATCATTCGGATGCGCACCCTGACGGCGCGACTGCGCGGAGAACAGCCAGGACCCGAAGCGAGTATTCGAAAAATCATGGCGGACGAACATGGGCAACGCGCCATGGAAGTAGCACGAGACATCACGGGTGCAGACGCGATGATTATTGGCGAACCCGATGCGAAGACGGGCAAGAACATTCGCTCAAAGAGTTGGTACAGCGGATACATGTTCTCGAAGGCGCTCACAATTGGTGGAGGCACCGGAGAAGTGCAGCGAAACATCTTGGGTGAACGCGTTTTGGGTCTGCCTGCAGAACCAGACCCCGACAAGGGTTTATCGTGGGCAGACACTCGAAGGGGAGGGTGAGACATGACCATGTCATCAGAACGTCTTGAAGTGGATCTTTTGGATCCGCATCTGTACCAATCAAATCCGCACGACGTATGGACATGGATGCGTGCGAATGAGCCTCTCTATCGCGATGAGAAGAACGCCTTATGGGGCATCACTCGCCATGCCGACATCATGGATGTGGAGCGTCGATCATCGGTCTTCTCTTCAAAAGGTGTGTACCGCGCAAATATTTCTGTTGATGAGAGCAACATGATTGCGCAGGATGATCCACGACATCGCCAACAGCGCATGTTGGTGCAGCCGCACCTCACACGCTCAGCAGTTGCTGAGCGAACACAAGAGATTGAAACTCTTGTTGCTGAACTTGTGTCTGAAGCAATTGAGCAGGGCGAGTTCGAAGTTGTCGACATGCTTGCGGGGCAATTACCTGCACGTCTGACATCGCGTCTTCTCGGTTTCCCTGAAGAAATGTGGCCTCAGCTGAAGTCATGGAGTGAGCGCCTGATGCGCACAGACATGCGCGAACGGGACGAAGCAGTGATGTGTGAATTCATCGATGCAAATCGTGAGTTCATCGGCGCAATGGTTCCGATTATGGGCGAAGTCGCTGCATGTCCAAGAGATGACTTCATGTCGATTTGGGTGAACAGTGAAATCGATGGGCAACGCATGCCTCCGGAGTCCATCGTTCACGAAGTGGGATTGTTTATTGCGGGAGGCGCAGAGACAACTCGTACTGCAATCTCACATGGCCTTCACGAGTTTTGTCGTCAGCCAGAGCAATGGGAACTTCTTGCATCCGATCCCTCCTTGTTGGACTCTGCAGTCGAAGAAGTGCTGCGTTGGGTTTCTCCGCTCAACAACATGTTCCGCATGGCCCTCGTCGATGATTCGGTTGGCGGGCATCCCGTCAAAGCAGGCGATCGATTTGTGATGTTGTACCCATCGGCAAATCGGGATGAATCCGTCTTTGCTGACCCGTTCACTTTTGATATTCGCCGCAATCCAAACCCACATCTTTCATTCGGATTTGGAACACATCTGTGCGTTGGAGCAAACCTCGCTCGTCTTGTTCTGACGACTGTGTTTCGAGAACTCTCTCAGAGGGCAAAGAACCTCGAGGTCGTGAGCGCCCCCGATGTTGAAGCCAATATTTTCGCTCGTGCCGTAAAGTCGTTCACTCTGAGGGTGTCGCCCCGATAGGTGCGACCGAGGGAGTCGGGCTAGGCCCGTTAGCCTGACAGCATGCGCCGTCGTCTGATTGCCCCCGTAGCCCTTCTCCTTGCTGTTTCCCTTGTGGGATGCGGCGGTGGAAACGCCTCAGACAATGTTCAACAGCCCAAGGACGACCTGAGCCAGGAAAATCTCAACGACCCGTCAGCCCCCGACCCAGGGCAAGATGCAGCTGTCGCTGGTTGTAAGGAAGTCAAAGAAGTAAAGGGCCGTTCGCCACGCATCGTGACTACTGTTGCGCCTATTACGAACATCGTTGGTTTGATGGCCGCTGGCACCTCAGTGGAAGTGACAGGCATTGTCCCCGAAGGAACAAACTCCCACACCTTCGAGCCACCACCGAGTGCTGCATCCGTCGTTGAAAAAGCTGATGTTGTTTTGGTGAACGGACTTGGCTTGGAAGATCCGACGTTGGATCTTGCTAAAGCAAATGCTTCGAACGCAGCGATTTGTGAACTCGGAACTGCAGTTCTTCCAAAGGCAAGTTGGATCTTCGACTTCTCTTTCCCGCTTGAAAGTGGAAAGCCAAATCCACACCTTTGGACAAGCCCTTTCCTCATGCTCGATTACCTCAATGTCATTCGCGACATCTTGGTGATTCTTGATCCAGCCAACATGGAAACTTTTGATGCCAACTATGTGAAGTTGTCATCCATCTCGATGCAATTGGATCAAGCTGTCAAAACTGCATCGGCCACCATCCCCGCAGGTGAGCGCAAGTTGCTCACATATCACGATGCATATGCGTACTTCGCTGACCGTTACGGATATGAAGTTGTTGGCGCGATTCAGCCACAGTCGTTCGAAGAGCCATCCCCCAAAGACATAGCGACTCTTATTGAGCAGGTGAAGAAGGAAGGCGTGAAGGCTGTCTTCGGTAGCGAAGTCTTCCCCTCGCCAGTGCTTGAGCAAATCGGCAAAGAAACAGGTGTGCGTTACGTGGACACTCTTCGTGATGACGACCTGTTGGGTAAGCCGGGGGATGCAGACCATTCATGGGCTGAACTGATGCGTTCGAATTACATCACGATGGTGACTGCACTCGGTGGAGATGCAGCTGCTTTGAAGGCAATCAAGTCGGACATCGGTTTGGTTGATAAGGCGTATTACCCCCAGTGACCGCAGAAATCTTGGTGGAATGCGCACACATCACGTGCGCATATGACTCCACCGTGGCGGTGCATGATGCTCACGTCACGATTCATCGTGGTGACTTCGTCGGAATCGTTGGGCCTTCGGGTTCGGGCAAAACAACACTCCTAAAGGCAATCCTTGGTGCAGTGAAGCCTGTTGAAGGTCATGTCACCAAGAAGCCTGG
>JBEDFA010000054.1:0-8419 GCA_041175365.1 Actinomycetota bacterium
GACATGTCCCACGAAGCAGCGATTGCCGTGCTGCACGGGATGTTCATTGAGGCGGGACCATCGAATCGACTGCCGCGCACACCAGCAGGTCCGTCGCTGACCCGAAGCTTTGGAATACCCAAACGTTCGTTGGGCACGGTGTTCCACATGTTGGAGCCAGCCAGCAAAGTGACCTGCTCCTCCAACGTCATTTGGTCGAGGAGTGCCTCGACTCTGGTGGAACGCATGGCTGGTGGCATGACGAAACATTAGTCACTATTCAGTTGCAGCTTTTCAGCCGTATTTCTCAGACTTTTCCACGACTTGGATTCTTTGCCGCCCAGTAATGCTGACAACCATTAGTAATCTGACGTCTATGGCCGCCAAGAAAAAACCAGCTCCGTATTCGCGGCCGCGTAAGTCCCGCGAACAGGGAGCAATCGCACTTCTTGATGCCGCCGTCGAACTTCTCACGGAAAAATCACCTGACCAGGTCACGACTGCCGAAATAGCCGAGCGAGCCGGCCTCAACCGTGCTCACATCGTTCGCTACTTTGGGAACCGTGGCGAGCTACTTGCTTCCGCCGTTGAACACTTCTACGCCACGAATGTGGCCAGTAACCCGGCCCCCGAAATCCAAACGATTCTCTCCGAAAGCGGTCTCTTACAGAACACAATTCGGTGGTACATGAAGGTGGTTTCTTACCTGCTCACTATCGGAGTTCCCCCCGAGCGTTTTCATACGGTGCAACAAGCCATTTTTGACCGTGTTGCCTCCTTCATGGGACTGCCGAATGCATCACCACGGTTGCGTTCCACGTTGGTCAATATGGCCGTCCTTTTGATGCAAGCTACGGAATTCTTTGGCGACCTAGATGAACTCAGCGACGATGACAAATACGACATCCTGATTTTGATGTCCACCATGGGTGGCGCCGCCAAAGCCCTTGATACCAGTACTGGCTGGAAGAACGAGGCTGATTCTTAAGCCGTAGGCTTGAAGAATGTCTGAAACCGCGGAAATCCTGAGCGAAGCAGCCTCTAGGCGCACTTTCGCCATCATTTCCCACCCTGACGCGGGCAAGACCACCCTCACCGAGAAGTTCCTGCTCTACGCGGGCGCAATTCAGACCGGTGGCGCCGTCAAGGCTCGCGGAGATCGTCGTGCAGCCACCTCTGACTGGATGGAGATGGAACGCCAACGTGGCATCTCTATTTCATCCACTGTCCTGCAGTTCCCCTACCGCGAATGCATCTTCAATCTTCTCGACACCCCTGGTCACCGTGACTTCTCCGAAGACACCTACCGCGTGCTCTCTGCCGTCGACGCGGTCATCATGGTGCTCGACGTTGCGAAGGGCATCGAGCCACAAACACTGAAGTTGTTCGAAGTGTGTCGCTCACAGAATCTGCCTGTCATCACGTTCTTCAATAAGTACGACCGCCCTGGTCGCGACCCCCTCGAACTTCTCGATGAAGTAGAACAGCAAATTGGTTTGCGCCCTACGCCCGCAACATGGCCCGTCGGTCAGTCGGGTGACTTCCGCGGCGTGATTGATCGTCGCACAGGAGACTTCATTCGCTTCACTCGTGTTGCACGTGGCGCATCCATCGCACCTGAAGAAATTGTGAGCCCCGAGATTGCGGCCGAAGAAGAAGGCGCTGCGTGGAAGACCGCTCTTGATGGCATTGGCCTTCTTGACGCAATTGGTGCAGATGTGGATCTTGAAAGCTTCCTTGCGGGCGAAAGCACTCCCGTGTTCGTTGGTTCTGCTCTCACCAACTTTGGTGTGCAGATGATTCTTGACGCCATTGTTGATCTTGCACCTGCTCCCGCGCCACGCAAAGACATCAACGGTGATCCGCGCCCGCTTGAGAATGATTTTGCTGCATTCATTTTCAAGATTCAGGCAAACATGGATCCGAACCACCGTGACCGCATCGCATTCGCTCGTATCTGCAGCGGCAAGTTTGAACGCGGCATGGATGTTGATTGTGCGCGCACCGAAAAAGCAGTGGGTACGAAGTACGCAACAACTGCGTTCGGTTCCGAACGCGAAACAATCGAAGAGGCCTACCCCGGCGACGTGATTGGTCTTGTCAATACATCGGGCTTGCAGATTGGCGACACATTGCACGCCGGCAAGAGCATCCAGTTCCCCGCTCTCCCTCGTTTCGCTCCTGAAGTATTTGCGACTGCTCGCCCACTTGACTCTTCAAAGTTCAAGCAATTCCGTCGCGGGTTGCAGCAGCTTGATGAAGAAGGTGTTGTGCAGGTGCTGCGCGACCCCGACATGGGCGATGCCGACCCCATCCTTGCTGCTGTTGGTCAATTGCAGTTTGAGGTGCTCGCTCACCGTCTTGCGCATGAGTTCAACGCACCAACTGAAATTCTCAGCGCCGACTATCAAGCGATTCGCATCACCGACAAAGAAACCGCGCCACGCCTTCGTGAGATTGGCGGCATCCGTATTCTTCGTCGTAGCGACGATGCATTAGTGGCGCTCTTCCAGAGTCGTTATCGCTTGCAACGCCTGGAAGCCGACGAGCCATCACTCACTCTCACCCCGATCATCGCGGGCAGTAGGGACTGACATGATTCTGATTGACGCAGAAGGCCTTCGCGCCTCGCGTCCGGGGCGCCCGTTATTCAACGATGTCTCGGTCACTGTTAGCACCGGCGATCGTCTTGGTGTTGTCGGGCTCAACGGATGCGGCAAGAGCACATTGTTGCGATTGCTGTCGGGAGAAGATGAACCCGAAGCAGGCGTTGTGCGTCGTGGACGTAATGCTCGCATTGGCGTGCTACCACAGATTCCGAAACTTCCTTCGGGCACCGTGCGTGATGCCGTTGGTGGCACATGGCAGGGCGATGCAATGCTCGACAAACTCGGCATGGGCGCAATGGGCGATGCTGATACGAAGGAACTCTCGGGCGGTCAACAAAAGCGTGTTGCACTTGCACAGTTGCTGTCGGGCGAATGGGACTGTCTCATCTTGGACGAACCCACTAACCACCTCGACCTTGACGCAATTGCATTTCTTGAAGAGTGGTTGGCCAAGTACAACGGCGGACTCATTATGGTCACCCACGACCGTCATGTGCTCGACAAAGTGACAAACCGTGTTCTCGAACTTGATCGCGGCAACGGCTACGTGCACATTCCACAAGGAATTAATGCGGGGTCTGGTTACGCCGCATACCTGGCTGCTCGTGCAGAGCGTGAAGAGAACGCAGCGACAGCAGAGCAGGTGCGCAAAAACGCTGCGAAGAAGGAACTTGCATGGTTGCGTCGTGGTGCACCAGCACGAACTGCAAAGCCCAAAGCTCGTATCGCAGCAGCAGAAGCACTGATTGCGCAGAAGGCCGATGGCCCTGCGCGCCAAGGCGAGCTGGGTCTTGACCTGGGCAGCAAACGACTTGGTTCAAAGGGCATTGAGTTCCACGGTGTGGGTTTCTCGTGGCCTGACGGCACATTGGTCTTGCGCCCGTTTGACCATGCGTTAGAACCCGGTGATCGTTTAGGAATCGTTGGTCCGAATGGTGCCGGCAAGAGCACATTGCTCGACATGGTGGCAGGTCGCCTGACGCCGACCGAAGGCAAGATCGACATTGGTCGCACCGTCAAGGTGGGCTACTACGACCAGCTGGGTCGCGATCTTGATCTCAGCAAGCGCGTGCGTGACGCTGTGGCTGGCGACAAGGGCGCGCCATCACTTGAGGACCTTCAACTCATGAAGCGTTTCTGGTTTGATGGCGATGCGCAGTTCGCACCCATCGGCACGTTGTCAGGCGGTGAGCGTCGTCGCTTGCAATTGATGCTCACGCTCATCGAACAACCGAACGTGTTGTTACTAGACGAACCCACGAACGACCTCGACCTCGACACACTGCGTGCCTTGGAGGATTACCTCGACGACTGGCCAGGCATTGTTGTCGTCGTCAGTCACGACCGTGCTTTCATTGACCGCACCGTGGAAGAGATTTTCTCGCTTGATGGCGATGGCGCGGCGTCGCTCATGGTGGGCGGAGTAGATGCATGGCTCAAGATGCGCAGTGCTCGCCCCGCATCGCAGCGAACAATGCCCACACAACGCACGGGGGCTCAAAAAGCTGCGACAACCGCGCAAGAAACTGTTGCAAAGAAGCCAAAGGCCAAGCGCACACCCAGCACGCTCAATCGCCTCATCGCAAACAACGAAAAAGATCAAGAGAAGCGCAACAAACGTCGTGCAGATCTTGAAGATTCCATCGCAAAGGCTGGCGGAGACCACGAGAAGCTCGCAGCGCTCAGTGTTTCTCTTGCTGAAGTGCAAGCTGACATTGACCGTTTAGAAAATGAGTGGTTGGAATACACCACTGAACTCGAGAGCTAGTTCCTCTTTCGGGTCTTCTTTTCCGAAAAATATTGACGGAGATGATCTAAGTCTTTCTGTCGGCCAGTGCTTGATTTCAATTCCACCCATTGATCTTCGCTAATGCAGTCGACAAAAGTGCTTCCAACTCGGAGGCGTACTGAGCCTTTGATCAAGTCTCGATAGCCACCGTTGGTTCCGGCGGGCATAAACACAAGATCTAACAATCCGAAGTCTGTAATCAGATGAAGCGTTGAGTAGTTGGACCAGTTTTCAACAGGAGATCGCGGAAACCATGTTCCATCCTCTTCGGCTGTCAGCAAAGATGCATGAACGGCTTCGAAGAATTCAGAAAGTCGTTCAAGATTTACCTTGCTCCTCAAAGGCGCAATATCGACATCAATGGTTGCCGGAACAGGCAAGTTCAGGACTTGAGCTGCCGTTCCACCAATGAGAACGAACCTTATGGAATGTTTGGCTAATGCCTCTAACAATCCTTCAACATCAATTTTTCTTGCCTCGCCCATTGGATGTCAATCGCTTTCGTTCGCGATTGATGTGTCCTCGCACCTGCACTCGTGGCAAGAGTTTTTCTGCACTCTTCCGTGACGCGTCGTGGGTATCTGGAGTAGCCAATTGCATACGAAGTTCAAAACCTGCAGCTGCAAGCAGTCGAGTCAGCGTCTCTACTGATGGAGACCGCTTGCCAGATTCATAATCCGAAACAGCTGGCTGGCTTGTTTTTGCTGCGCGCGCAAGTTCCACCTGCGACATGCCTGCGCGAAGCCGTGCCATCTGGATCAAGTTTTGCGAGGCCGTCTCTTTAGGCATTTCTCAATTATATCGGAAACGATATACATGAACACCCAGCCACAACGACGTGTTTACAGAGCTAGCGCACAAATGATGCGAGCTCTGCAGCGGTGATGCCCGCGAGAGTCTCTCGACGAATCATGCGGCCATCCACATCGTGCCGCATGGGCACATCGACGTGATGAGGCACTGCAATAACATATGCACCTGCAGCCAATGCTGATGCAACACCCGTTGGCGAATCTTCAATCGCCACACATTTCGTAATGTCCACTCCGAGACGTTCGGCGGCCAAGAGATATGGGTCTGGATGTGGCTTGCCACGCTCAACATCGTCCCCGACAACCGACACATCAAATGCACCGGTCGGCAATGCATCAACAACTTCTATCGCAAAGCGTCGCCACGACATCGTGACAAGCGCTGTTGGAATCTCTGCCGCGCGAACATCTGCAAGCAACTCACGCGCACCGGGTCGCCATGGGACTTCACGCTTCAAATTGCTCACCACGCTGTCCAACATGAGTTCGACGATCTCATGTGGCGTCAGCCGAACACCACCGTGTTCAATCATGAAACGACCCGAGTCAAGAAGGTCAAATCCAACGACCGATTTCGCTAGTTCATCGCTCCACGTATCACCGTGCTCTGCGACGATGGCATATTCGGCAGCGAACCAATACGGCTCGGTATCAACAATGGTGCCGTCCATATCCCACAACACGGCCTGCAGCTGATTCGACTCATGTTTTGGCACCTCATTGACGATACTTCTCGCCATACTGGAAAGCCGTGAGCAGTATCGCCGTTTCAGAACTTGCCTATTCCCCACCTGGTGCCGAGCAATTGTTCTTTGACGTCAGCTTTGGCGTTGCCCCTGGCGAGCATGCAGCCATTGTTGGCCCGAATGGCGTTGGCAAGAGCACGATCTTGAAGATTCTCACCGGTCAATACGAACCAGACGACGGTGAGTTCAGCATTGGTGGCACCTTCCTGCAGATGACACAGGACGTGGGCATGAGTAGCCCCGACGATGCACTGCGCGACATGTTGATTGAAGTTGCACCACCTGCATTGCGAGATGCTGGCAAGCGCCTCTTCGCTGCAGAGAAAGCAATGATGTCGGGCGAAGACGATGGCATGGCCTATGCCGAAGCGCTGGGCGATTGGGGCGACTTGGGCGGATACGACCTTGAAACACAATGGTCTGCAGCAGCCCAACGAAGCGTGAAAACCCCCATCACCGACTTCGCATCTCGTCTTGTGCGTGAACTTTCCGGCGGTGAACGGAAGCGTCTTGTTCTCGATCTGCTGTTGAACTCAGGTGCCGATGTGTTGTTCTTGGACGAACCGGACAACTACCTCGACATCCCCACACGCGCGTGGCTAGAAGAAGAGATTCGTAAGTGCAAGAGCACGATTCTCATGGTGAGCCACGACCGCATTCTGCTCGAGCGTGTTGCCACGAAGGTCATCGCCGTCGAAGGGTCGGGCTGTTGGGTACACGGTGGTTCGTATGCCACTTTCCCCGAAGCACGCCAGAAGCGTCAAGAATTATTGGGCGACGATCTCAAGCGCTGGAACGATGAAGAACGCCGCCTCTTCCATCACATGAAGATGATGAAACAACGTGCTGCACAGAACTTCAAGAACGCAACGAAAGCCAACGGTGCAGAGTCTCGCTGGGAGAAGTTTGTCAAGGCAGGCCCTCCTCCACCTCCCGTTGCCGATCAGCAGATTTTCGTGCGCTTCACCGGAGCAGACTCTGCACGTCGTGTCGTGAAGTTTGAAGGAGTCGCCGTTGGCGATCTCTTTATGCCCTTCTCCGATGAGATTCACTTTGGTGAGCGCGTTGGACTCATCGGTCCCAATGGCACGGGCAAGACACACCTTCTCAACGCACTTGATGGCAAGAGCGAAGACCTCACAGGCGAAATCACGTTTGGCCCTCGCACTTCAGTCGGCATGTTCAACCAGATCAATGATCGTCCGGAATACAAGGGTCGACTGTGCGTGGATATTGTGCGCGACAAGTTGATTGATGAGCAAAAGTCCATGGGAGCACTTGCGCGATACGGATTACGCACAAACGCGAAACAAGAATTCCAAACATTGTCCGGCGGACAAAAAGCACGTCTTGAAATTCTGATGCTGGAACTCGCTGGGCACAATGTGTTGTTGCTGGACGAGCCCACCGACAACCTTGACATCGAATCATCCGAGGCGTTGGAGATGGCGCTCGAAGGTTTCGAAGGAACAGTGATTGCTGTTAGTCACGACCGCACATTCCTCGCGCGATTCAGCCGCTTCATCATGATTACCGACGAAGGTTCGGTCTATGAGATTCCTGACTTTGATCTGGCTCTTGCTGGTCTCAGCGAACCCGACAAACTTTCGACTTTGCGCCTGGCAAAGCCACTGCACGCCGAGTAGCAGTCCGGCGAGCGCACTCTCGCGGTTTACTTCGCGATGAAATAAAGAATCGGCAAGGCAGAACTCAACACCGCTGCAACTGCAACGAACGAAGTAGAGATTCTTCCGCTGGTGTGCTCACCCATCACATGCTTTCGTCGCGACAAGATCAGAATCATCACAATCAATGGTGGCGCTGCAAGACCGTTCATGATGGCCGACCAATACAACGAACGCACAGGGTCAAGTCCGGCAACGTTCATGCCTAAGCCCAAGAACATTGAACCGATGATGACGGCATAGAAGGCCTTTGCCTGCGTCATCTTCATGCTCAAACCTTCGCGCCACCCAAATGTTTCAGCCAACGCATATGAGGTTGACCCCGCCAGAACAGGAACTGCCAACAGCCCCGTTCCCACAATGCCAATTGCGAAGAGATACTTGGCAGCACTACCCGCCAACGGTTCTAACGCCATCGCTGCTTCTTCGGCTGTACCGATCTGAGTGATGCCCGCTTTTCCCAATGTTGCAGCGGAGGTGACCATGATTGCGAACATCACGAATACACCACTGGACATGCCCGCGAACACATCCCCACGCATTGCACGCAAGTGGCCACCCCAATATTCCGGACTGAGGCGCGTGGTGCCGTGTTCGCGTAGTTCTTCCACTTCCTCACTGGTCTGCCAGAAGAATAGGTACGGCGAAATGGTTGTTCCAAAAAGTGCAATCAGAGCCGCAACGGTTGCTTTCTCAAATGTGAAGTGAGGAACCAATAGACCATGTACGACGTCTCCCCAATCGACGTTCACGATAAACAGCACCACGATGTATGAGAGCAACGAAACACACAGCCACC
>JBEDFA010000055.1:0-22509 GCA_041175365.1 Actinomycetota bacterium
GGGGGAGCGAAGAAATAGCAAACGCTCACCTAATGACCACGATGCTTCGATGAGCGCAGACCATGATTGATCGTCACATTCACCGGTGACACGCAATCCGTATGAGTCTTGGAATGCCAACTTTTGCGCGCGTACACACGCGGCAATGTTGGCATTCCAAGACTCATATGGATTGCGTGTCACCGGTGAATGTGACGATCAATCATGGTCTGCGCTCATCGAAGCGTCGTGGTCATTAGGTGAGCGTTTGCTATTTCTTCGCTCCCCCAACATCCGTGGTGATGATGTTGCAGAACTGCAATCTGGCCTGAATCGATTGGGTTTTGACTGTGGTCGTGTTGATGGAATCTTCGGTCCAAAACTTGTTGCTGCCATCACGGATTTTCAATTGAACATCGGTCTTGATGGCAATGGAATCTGCACACCTGAACTTGTTGATGCGTTGCGTCGAATGGGACTGCAATCAGGAACTGGTCCCGGTGTTGCGGTTGTTCGTGAGGCCGCAGAACTTGGAGATGCAATGACGCGCGATGATGCGCGCATCGTGGTCGGATTTTTTACAGGTGCAGCTGCACTTGCACATGCACTCACGCGTCGTGCGCGTGAAGCGCATCCATTAACAACAACTGTTGACACAGATGCGTCATCACAAGCACAGGCAGCAAATCGTTTTCGCGCAGATGTGTATGTCGGTTTTGAAATTGCTGATGATGCGGGCTGCACTATTTACTTCTACGAAGTGCCAACGTTCGTCAGTGCTGGTGGTCGCAATCTCGCATTGCGAATTGCGGCCGCACTCAAAGATCGTGCCCCGGAACTTTCGGTTCGCGTGCAGGGACTTCGTCATCCGGTGCTTCGAGAAACGAGAATGCCCGCTGTGTTGTGTTCAATGGCGCCCACGGAGCTTGTCTCGTTGAAGACAAGTGCTATCTCAGCGGCCATCAACGATGCGCTTGATGCCTGGCGTGGGAATCCCGGCGTCGAGATCTAGTTATCCACAGGCAATCCCCAGTTGTGGGTAAACCTCGAGTTTGAACCCCAACTTGAGGTTGAAGGTTGTGGAGAAAGTTACGCCGTTGAAATTCAAGCCATCAACGGCCGAAAACTATTCCGATTCGGTCATGCGGCGATAGATCCGCTCAAGATCAATGAGGTCTGCGAACTCAATTGACACCTTGCCGCGCTTGCCTGACATGGAAACACCGACTTTTGTGTCCAAGAATTCAGCCAGGAGGCTTTCTAGTTCCAAAAGGCCTGCGGGCTTCAATGCCGGCGGCTGTGTCGTACCACCGGTCTTACCGCTCGGCTTCTCTTCACCCTTCGTTGGCATGCCGTCGCGAACAGCTTCTTCTGTCGCGCGCACGGACCAGCCATCACGCACAGCTGCTGCTGCCAACATTTCCATCTCGCCTGGTGTCTTTGCGCCCAGCAAGGCACGTGCGTGGCTTCCGCTGAGACGACCATCGGCCAGATAGCCCTGCACCGGTGCAGGCAATGTCAGAAGGCGCAAGGCATTGGTGACTGCGGCACGGCTCTTGCCCACACGCTTGGCCACCTGCTCGTGGGTCAATGAGAAGTCATCCGCAAGCTGTTGGTATGCAGATGCCTCTTCGAGAGCAGTCAGATCTTGGCGGTGAAGATTTTCCACCAGTGCCTGTTCGACTGATTCGAGCTGGTTGATCTCGCGAACAACAACGGGTACTTCGGCCAACTTTGCACGCTGGGCCGCACGCCAGCGGCGCTCGCCCGCAATCAGTTGATACTTCCCTGGCGACATCTCGCGCACGAGAAGCGGCTGCAAGATACCGATTTCCTTGATGGACTTGGCCAAGTCAGAGAGCGAGTCTTCATCAAAGTGAACACGCGGCTGGTTCGGGTTTGGCTCAATGGAACCGGTAGGCACATCGCGCAAAGCCGAGGCAGGGAGTTCCTGCGTTGGCGCTGGCGCTGCCCCGCCCTTCGTTGGTGCTGCCGGAGCCGCAGATTCTGTGCGCTCCGTTGGGATCAGGGTGGATAATCCCTTACCTAGCTTTCGGCGTTCTGCCATTGCTCAACTCCTTTGCTACTGCCCGATACGCCTTTGCGCCCTTGGATGCCGATGCGTGTTTCAAGACAGACATCTCCATCGAAGGAGCCTCTGCCAATTTCACGTTGTACGGAATCACGTTCTTGAAAACCTTTTCGCCAAAAGCCCCACGCAATTCGGCCTCAACTTCTTGCGAGAGTTTCTTTGCCGACTCTGACATCGTCAACAAATAGTGGGAAATTTCGAGGTTTGGGTTGAGAGCCTGACGTACTTGCTTCACCACTTCGCTGAGGTCGCGCAGACCTTCAAGGGCAAAGTACTGGCACTGCACTGGTGCCAGAATCGCATCAGCAGCCATAAATGCATTGACCGTGAGTCGACCAAGGGTTGGTGGGCAATCCATCAAGATGTAATCCCAATCTTCGCGGCAAGCATCAATTGCATCTTTGAGGCGGGGCTGGGGGAACATTTCCGCCACAAGCTGCGCTTCCACTTCAGCAAGTTGCTGGCCCTTCGGCGCTGGAGCAACAAACAAGTTCTTCTCAGCGGTTGGTTCAACAATGGAGTCAAGGGTTTCTTCGCGACGAAGTACTTCAGCAATGGTGGAAGCATCCTCCGGGATATTCACACCGAGACCGGATGAGGCATTGCCTTGAGGATCCAGGTCAATAATCAGGGTGCGAAACCCGAGTTCGGCCAGTGCCGCGCCAAGGTTGATGGCTGTGGTTGTCTTGCCAACGCCACCCTTCTGGAGGGAAATGGCGAGGACAGTTGTGTCGGAACCGCTCATGAAATGCTCACTCCTGCTGAATCGCGTCGTGGGTGGACGTAAAGAAGTGTAGAGGCAGCCTGTGGAAAACTGGTGGATGAGGGGAGTGTTTCACGTGAAACATTTGCCTGCCCTTCTGGTCCGTCCCCCGTCCTCAGAATGTTTCACGTGAAACATCTGGAACTTCTGGAACCCTCCAATGTTTCACGTGAAACATTGGCAACCCCTTGAAATCAAGGCTTTGCGGTCAGCTTTACAACGCCAGGCAGGTATTCAGGGGCCCCAAAACCGGTCTTCTCCAGGAGCTCGGAAGTCCATCGAGAAGGGTTCGGCGAGGGGGGTTCGGAGACGATTAACGTCCCTCCGTTTTTTAGGAGGGGTCGAGCCAGGGGTGCCGTCACCTCTGGACTGCCGAACCCTCGACACACCACCGCGGCATATCGACCGGCGTGTTCGGGCCGCTTCCCCAACTCCGCGATGTCGCAGGTCAGCACTGAAATACGGTCTTGCCATCCCAGCCCCGAGACTCCCATCTGCAGGGCATCCATTCGGGTTGCTCGACGGTCCGCCAGCACCAGTGTCAGGTCGGGGCGCTCCTCGGCGATCACAAGTCCCGGCACACCGGCGCCAGTTCCAATATCAATTACTTCGCCGGTGATTCCCTCGAGCGCCGCCACAAAGGCCCGTGCATGTTCAATCACTTCAGGAATCGGTCGATCACCCAAAGTGCCCACCCGCTGAGCGGTGGCCAGAACATCAGCAACTGTGCGGCGAGTAGTCACATCAAGAATGTAATGGGCGCAAGGGTGCGGAGAGGGACAAAGCAAAGGACCCGCCTTGCGGCGGGCCCTTTGTATATAAATGCTTTGTAGCTGTTGTTTATGCAGGCTCAACCACAACGCGGCGGCGAGGGTCTTCGCCTTCCGAGCGGGTGGTCACGCCTTCAAACTCAACCAAGGTGTCATGGACAATTTTGCGGTCTGCAGAGGACATTGGCTCCAGCATGCGAGCTGAACCGGTTTCCTTCACCTCGTCTGCCACCTTGGTAGCAAAACGGCTGAGTGCTTCACGACGACGCTCGCGGTAGCCCGCAATGTCAATGCGCAAACGGGAATCCTGGTCACCCAAGCGACGCTGGCTCGCAACACGAGTGAGGTCTTGGATTGCCAATAGTGTTGCGCCACCAGGTCCGACCATCAGGCCGAGTTCGGTGCCCTCAACGCGTACTTCGATCTCGCCATCCTCACGGTTGACAGTGACGTCACCAGTGGTGCCGAATGCCTTGACGAGGCCAGCCAAGAATTCTGTGGCTGCCTGGCCAACAACTGCTGGATCAACCTCTACCTTTTCGCGTGGCTCACGTGGTTCACGTGGCTCGCGAGCAGGACGGTCGCTATTGCGGTTGTTGTTGCGTGGACGCTGTTCGCGGCGCTCGCCACCCTTTTCAGCTCCCTTTTCACGGCGTGGACGGCGTTCCGTCTTGCCGCGTGGGGTGCTGGGCTTGATGCGTGCGCGAACACGAGCCTCACCACGGGTGCGACCAAAGAGACCCTGCTTGGGCTCTTCCACCACTTCAAATTCGGCATCGTCTTCTGCGACGCCCAATTGATCCAGTGCTGCTTCTTTCGCTTCTTCGAGCGAGTTACCTGTTGTCTCTACCCATTCCATGGGATCCTCTTTTCGGTTTCGATGATTTGCGCGACGGCGTCGCGACTACTTGTTTCGCTTGCTGGGGGGAACAGGCCGTGCTGGTCGGCCACTTGGTGCCGGACGGTTCTTGCCTGGTGTAACCCTCTTGCTCTGAATGGGAGCGGGTGCTTGCGATTGTTCATTCTTTTGCTTGCTGGGCTTAGCGGAATCGTCCTTGCCCAATTCACGGGCTTTGGCGCTGGCTTCCTGAGCCTGCTTGCCAAGACCATCTTCGCCATAGAAACGACGGGTGATGTAGCCCTGCTGAAGAATGCGGAAAATTGCCTGGACCATGTAATACACAACAAGTGCGGTGGGCAAGAAGACTTGGAACAGCGCAAAGGCCACTGGCAAGTACTGCATGACCTTGGCCTGGCCAGCTGACATCGTGGGGCTGGCAGTACGGCTTGCGACCATGCGCTGCTGAATAAAGAAGAGTCCGCCCAAAGCAATAATCAACAGTGCGTAGGGGAGACCCTTCACAAAGTCGGCCTGCATTGCCTCTGAAGGGCTGAGGTGAAGGTCGAGCCCGAAGGACAACATCTCTTTTGACTTGTCCAACGCGATGAATAGATCAGATGACTTCGAGATGTAATCCGGGTTAAACGTGCCGTCCGAACCCATGCGGGTTAATCCATTGAGAACACGGAACATGATGATGAACACAGGCATCTGTGCCATCAGTGGCAAGCAGGATGCCAAGGGGTTCACCTTGTGCTCCTGATACAGCTTCATCATTTCTGTATTCAGCTGCTGACGATCACCCTTGTATTGGTTCTGCAGCTTCTTCATTTCTGGCTGCAGGCGCTGCATTTCCAACATGCCCTTGGTGCTCTTCATTGTGAGCGGGGCAATGATGATCATGATTGCAAGAGCAACCAAAGCAATAGCGATGGCGTAGTTGTGAGTCCACCCGTAGAAGGTGTCAATCAGCCAAGCGAATGGTGTGAACATGTTGGGCCTTTCTTAGGCACGCCCGCGGGGCGTTGGAACTGGGTCAACTCCGGAGGGACCAAATGGACGGCACCGAAGTAAACGGCGAATGGTGAGCCATAGTCCGCGGCCAGAGCCGTGAGTTTCGATGGCTTCCACTGCGTAGTGGGAACAGGACGGATAAAAACGACAGGGGGAGGGGTAACCCTCTCGCGCCACTTGGTAAAAGCGAATGGCGCGCAGCATGGCTGATTGTGGCTTTGTGAAAGATTCGGTAGAGGAATTGACTGCGGTCATTTTCCTGCCCTTTCTGCACACTTGGTCAACAAACGGTCTAGCTGGTTTCCCAGATCGGCGAAGTCGGCCCCGTTCACTCGAGGAGATGCCCCAAAGACATACACCCCGGGCTGCATCATCGACTCCCGAACTTTCACAAGTTCACGAAGTTGGCGCCTGACTCGGTTGCGGCGAACGGCTGAGCCGAACGCGCGACCTAAGACGTATCCCACTTTGGGGTGGGAAAGCGCTGGGTCGATCAGCACGGTGCACGACAACAACCCAGAGCGGACATGGATTCCGTCCTGGCGAACCCGGACGAAATCAGACCTGCTCTGGATGCGGCCGATCAATGGCTGAGGCGGTAACGGCCCTTGGCCCGACGCGACTTGAGAACTGCGCGTCCAGCGCGAGTGCTCATGCGTGCGCGAAAGCCGTGCTTGCGGGCCTTGCGTCGGTTGTTGGGCTGAAAGGTGCGCTTCATGGCGCCTCCTATGGGACAAGCTCCGGATGGAGCACGCGGTCTAAACAACGTTCCTGCACCAGCGGCACGAGACGAACGTCGTCCACAGGCTAACGGGGAGTCGACCCCCTCAGGCAACGTCTGGACACCCCGGGCTCAATTTGGAGTATCCACAGGCTCTGACTACGGTCAAACTCCCGGCAAGAACCGCCAGGACAGCTATCCACACCCTGTGGATTGTGCTGTGGACGACATCTTAGGAGGCACAAGATGAGCAACCACGAAGCAGTGTGGAACGCAACCGCGCAACTGCTGAAGGCACAGGTTTCAGAAGGTGTGTGGTTTTCCACATTCAACGATGTCATTGCTGTCGCAAGCGATGACGACTCCTTGCATCTGCAAGTTCCCAACGCACACGTTCATGATCGCATCGTCACTCGCTACCGACCATTGGTCATCGACGCACTTGATGAAATCGGTGAGAGCGATCGCGAACTTGTCATCGAGATCACAGACCTCGTCGTGACAAACGACGCAACAGTTGTTGCACCAGATGAGACATCTGTCCCTGCAACAGTCGTAAACCCCAATAACGGCAAGGGAAATGCGGTCGGCCTCAACCCGCGTTACACCTTCGAAAACTTCGTGAAGGGTGCCTCAAACCAATTCGCATTGGCAGCTGCATTGCGTGTTGCTGAAACTCCAGCACGTTCATACAACCCTCTGTTCATCTACGGCCAAGCTGGTCTCGGTAAGACACACCTTCTCCAAGCAATTGGTTGGTATGTGCATGCTCATTACGCTCACTACGAAGTTCGTTATGTTTCCACTGAAACTTTCTTGAACGAGTACGTCGACGCAATCCGCACAAACACGACCGCAGCCTTCAAACGCCGCTATCGCGATGTCGATGTTTTGCTCATTGACGACATCCAGTTCATGGAAGGAAAAGAAGGCCTCCAGGAGGAGTTTTTCCACACCTTCAACAGCCTCCACGGCGCCAACAAGCAGATCGTGATTTCGTCCGACCGCATGCCAGATGCCATCCCCACCCTCGAAGATCGCCTCCGTGGCCGCTTCCGCTGGGGCCTCATCACCGACATTCAGCCTCCGGACCTCGAAACCCGCTTGGCCATCCTTCGAAATAAGGCAGATCGGGATAACACCCCACTTCCGGCAGATGTCCTGGAATTCATCGCCACGAACATCACCTCCAACATCCGTGAATTGGAAGGCGCCCTCATTCGAGTCACCGCCTACGCCAACCTCACCCGCGAGCCGGCTTCTGTGGCCATGGCCGAACAGCAGTTGGCTGACCTCCTCACCGCGACTGCTCCCAAGCACCGCACCGATGAGGAAATGCTGACCGAGATCGCCGGATACCTCGGATTCTCCGTGGAAGCCCTCAAGGGCAAGTCCCGCCAGCGTCCTTTGGTATCTGCCCGCCAGATCGCCATGTACGTCTTCCGTGACATGACCGAGCTCAGCTATCCAGCCATTGCCCGTCTCTTTGGCGGCCGTGACCACACCACCGTGATTCACGCCGTTGACAAGACCCAGCGTCTCATGCGCGAGGACAAGGCCACCTTCGACCAGGTCACCGACATCATCGGTCGCATCAAGAACTCCTAATAAGTAGAGAATGACGGCTGTGAATCTCGTGGGGACGACCATGTGGACTGCTTGTGAGGCAACGGGGATAAACCCAATGTCATCCACATCCCCACAAGTTGCACCGATGAAACATGTGGTTAAGGGGTCTTTGTCGTACACACCCGCTTTTCAGCAACCACAAGGCTTAGACGGCGTCCGTCCACAATCCACAGCACCTATTACAACTATTACTTACATACATCACTTCACGGCCTCGGTAATCGCATCGTCCTACACTTGGCCAACAACCACAAAGGTCAACCCATGAAGTTCAGAAGCGAACAAGGAATCCTCGCCGAAGCATTGGGAGCTCTCGCTCGTATTGCCTCATCACGTAACGCTGGTACTCCCGCACTTGCCGGAGTCAAGATGGTTCTCACGGGTGACTCACTCGTTGCATCAAGTACCGACCAGGACATTTCGTTGCAGTTCACCATCCCTGTCGGTGGAGACACTGATGGTCAGGGTCTTGTCAGTGCTCGCATGCTCAATGACATTGTTCGAGTCATGCCAAGCGGCAAGATCACTGTCGAGTTTGCTGGTGATAACGCGACAATTTCTGCACAGCGTTCACAGTTCACAGTTCCCACCCTCAACGCAGTTGATTTTCCACGTACAACAAATGCAGGTGGTGAACCATTCACTATTTCCTCCGCTGAGTTCAAAGCTGCGTTGTCACAAGTTGTTCTTGCTGCAAGCACTGATGGCCAGAAGCTTCATCTCTCTGCAGTGTTGATGACCTCAACTGACAAGGGAATTCGATTGGTTGCGACCGATGGTTATCGCTTAGCAATGCGTGATGTCACTGGCACAGCTGGTCTTTCAACAGATTCATTCTTGATTCCTGCTCGTGCACTTGGTGAGTTGCAGCGACTTCTTGATGCATCAGATGAAATCACAATTCGTTTCAATGATTTCGATGCAACGTTCCAATCACCAGCGATGACGTTGTCAACGCGTTTGATTAACGCTGACTACCCGCCGTATCAAACAATCATTCCGAAGAACAACACAAACACTGCAACAGTGAATCGTGAAGAGCTTCTTGATGCATTGCGACGTACTCGCGTTCTTGCAAGCGACATGGCACCAGTACGTGTGCGTATGTCGAATGAGGGTGTTCGCTTGACAGTGCAACTCACTGATGGTTCAACAAGTGTTGAAGATCTTGATGCACGTTTCGAAGGTGAAGACATCACGGTTGCGTTTAACTCTGAATACTTGGCAAATGGTGTCGACGCATGCGGCACAGAAGAAGTCACCATTTCAACCAGCATCCCAAGCAAGCCAGCAATCATTAGTCCGATTGGTGACGACGCGTATCTCTATCTCTTGATGCCGCAACGTCTCTGACGTGATCCGGCGCATTGAACTCACTGACTTCCGCGTATATCAACACGCGGTCATTGAATTAAACGAAGGCGTCACCGCAGTCATTGGTAAGAACGCGCAAGGAAAAACAAGTCTTGCCGAAGCGATGAGCTATCTCTCAACGCTCAAAAGCTTTCGCGGTGTACCGAATGATGCATTGGTGCGTGAGGGCGCTGACACTGCATACATCCGCGCAGAAATTGTTCACGACGACGGCCGCGAGATTTTGGTGGAAGCAGAGATCAATCGCGCCGGTCGCAACCGTGTTCTTGTAAACAAACAAAAATTGGGTCGCGTGCGCGACCTTCTTGGTGTCGTGCGCTCCACGGTGTTCGCGCCGACTGATCTTCAACTCGTGTACGAAGGACCCTCTGTTCGTCGCGACATGTTGGATGATGCGCTCGTTGCACTCGCACCAAAAAACGATGCGTTGCGACTTGAAGTCGAACGCATCATCAAACAACGAAACACGTTGTTGAAGCAGGTCTACGGCAAGTTGTCACCAGAGATCGAAATGACTCTTGATGTGTGGGACATGCAGCTGGCGCAAAAGGGGACTCAATTGGGAGAAGCCCGCGCCAAACTCATCGCCCGACTCACGCCATATGTGTGTGAGGCCTACGAACAACTTGCGGTGGAACCCACGGCAGTGGAGCTGGTGTACGAGCCCGAATGGCGAAAGTTCGGCTTGGCAGTAAGCCTGGCGGAGGCACGGCAAGAGGATGTTCGGCGTGCGATCACCTCTGTGGGGCCCCATCGAGACGACGTTTTGCTTCAAATCAAGGGAATGTCTGCCAAGAATCATGCTTCGCAAGGGGAGTGCCGCACCTTGGCACTGGCTTTACGCCTCGGGATCCACCGTTTGGTGACCGAAGTGGCGGGAATTGCCCCTTTGTTGGTGCTGGACGATGTGTTGTCGGAACTGGACCCACATCGCTGTGAAGCTCTCCTTCGCAACATGCCCGAGGGTCAGGTACTGATTACTACTGCTCAAGTCCTGCCTGAAGCGGCACACCCTGACACCATCATTCACATCGCGCATGGCACGGTGGTGCCATCGCTTGAAGTTGATGGCGAATAGAGCAGCGATGGACGACGAAGAATTCAATCCGGGCAGACCACCACGTGCACTCAATGATGTGCTCGCGAAAGTGTTACGCCGTATGAAGGTCTCTGACGAGACCACTGCATTAGGTGTCTTTTCTCATTGGCGACAAATTGTTGGTGATGCAATCGCGGACAACGTATCTCCGAAGAGACTCGAAAAACGTCGACTCACCGTTGAAGTAGAAGATCCTGCTTGGGCAACACAATTGAAGTTCCTCGAATCTCAATTGCTGTCCACATTGAAGGAGCACGTTGGTGATGAAGTTGATTCTCTTGACATCAAGGTGCGACGTTCCCGATAACGACACCCCCACATTGTTAGGATGTATGAACAATGTCTGCATCTAAAAAGAACCCGTCGGCTGACTACGGCGCGAAGGACATTCAAGTTCTCGAAGGACTCGATCCTGTTCGTAAGCGCCCCGGTATGTACATCGGGTCAACTGGTCTCGCCGGTCTCCATCACCTCATTTGGGAAGTTGTCGACAACTCAGTCGACGAAGCAATGGCGGGCTTCTGTGACCGCGTTGGCATCACACTTCTCGCCGACGGCGGATGTCGTGTCGACGACAACGGCCGCGGTATTCCTGTTGATCCGTACCCATCTGGTCCACACAAAGGCAAGAGCGCAGCAGAAGTAGTTCTCACCGTTTTGCACGCAGGCGGCAAGTTTGGCGGCGAGGGCTACAAGGTTTCTGGTGGTCTTCACGGTGTGGGTGTTTCCGTTGTGAACGCACTCTCCACCAAGGTGTTGTTGGAAATCGACCGTGGCGGAGATCGCTACACGATGGAATTCGGTGACGGCGGAAAGCTCAAGCAAAAGCTTGTGAAGGAAGGCAAGTCACCTGCCAAGGGTCGCAAGACCGGCACGTCGGTCACCTTCTATCCAGACCCCACCATCTTTGCTTCAGAAGGAATTGAGTTTGTTGCGCGCACTGTCATGGAGCGCTTGCAGACAATGGCATTCCTGAACAAGAGCCTTGAAGTTGTCTTTGAAGATCAACGCCCCGGAAAAGAAAAGTCTGAAACGTTCCAGTACAAGGGCGGCATCGTCGACTTCGTTAAACACCTCAACCAGTCGAAGGAATCTCTCTTCAACAAGGTTGCGTCTTTTGAAGACGAAGACGAAGAAGAGGGCATGCAGCTCGACATCGCCATTCAGTGGAACACGGGTTACTACGAAGGCATCCACGGATACGCAAACGGTATTTCCACCACAGAAGGCGGCATGCACGTCGAAGGTTTCAAGACAGCTCTCACCTCTGTCATGAACAAGTACGCCCGAGAGAAGAATCTTCTCAAGGAAAAAGACGACAATCTTCTCGGCGAAGACATTCGCGAAGGTATCACCGCCATCGTTGCGGTGAAGTTGCGCGAGCCACAGTTTGAAGGTCAGACCAAGGCCAAGTTGGGCAACGTTCCGATGCGCTCATTCGTGCAGAAGAGCACCAACAAGTACTTGGCAGAGTGGTTTGAAGAAAACCCCACCGAAGCAAACAAGGTTGTAAAGAAGGCAGTTGCTGCCGCACAAGCTCGTCTTGCTGCGAAGAACGCTCGTAATGCTGTTCGTCGTAAGACAGCACTTTCTGGTGCTGGTATGCCCGACAAGTTGAAAGACTGCGGAAGTAGCAAGCCAGAAGAAAGCGAATTGTTCATCGTGGAAGGTGACTCCGCAGGTGGCACCGCAGTGGACGCACGCGATCCACGCACGCAAGCAATTCTTCCGATTCGCGGAAAGATCCTCAACGTTGAGCGCGCACGCCTCGACAAGATGTTGAAGAACAACGAAATCCAGGCGCTCATCACTGCAATCGGTGGCGGCGTTGGCGACGAGTTCGACGTTACAAAGGCTCGCTATCACAAGATCATTGCGTTGGCCGACGCTGACGTCGACGGAAGCCACATTCGTACGTTGCTCCTCACGTTCTTCTATCGACAGATGAAGCCAATGGTCGAAGCCGGTTACATCTACATCGCACAGCCACCTCTGTTCTCCACAGAAGTTGGCAAAGAAAAGGTGTACCTCAAGGACGATGCAGCGAAAGCAGCGTTCCTTGCAGAACGGCCGAACCACAAAAAGGAATTCCAACGACTCAAGGGTCTTGGTGAAATGGACTGGGAAGAGCTGAAGAGCACCACCATGGATTCCATGACGCGCACACTGTTGCAAGTCACTGTGGAAGAAGCAGCAATTGCAGACGAAGTCGTCAGTGTCCTCATGGGCGATGACGTCGACAGTCGCAAGAAGTTCATCACCACCAACGCACGCGACGTGCGCAACCTCGACTTCTAATACGGGCAGGAACCACATATGAGTGACAATCCAAATCTGTTTGACCAGATTCAGCCTGTTCCATTGCAGGACGAAATGGAACGTTCGTTCCTTGACTACTCAATGTCCGTCATCATGTCGCGCGCATTGCCCGACGTGCGTGACGGCTTGAAGCCAGTTCACCGTCGCATCATCTGGGACATGGAACAACAGGGCTTCCGTCCTGATCGTCCGTTCGTCAAATGTGCACGCGTTACCGGCGACACCATGGCGCGTTATCACCCACACGGTGACGGCGCTATTTACGACGCTTTGGTGCGTATGGCTCAGCCGTTCTCGCTGCGTCACCCACTCATTGATTTCCACGGCAACTACGGCTCTCCCGACTTCGGTCCAGCAGCTGCTCGTTATACCGAATCACGCCTGCATTCATTAGCGATGCAGTTGCTCGCTGGCATCGACGAAAACACCGTCGACATGATTGCCAACTACGACGGAACATCAGAAGAACCACAAGTTCTTCCTGCACGTTTCCCGAACTTGTTGGTGAACGGCAGCCAGGGCATTGCTGTTGGTATGGCCACCAGCATTCCGCCACACAACTTGGGCGAAGTGATTGATGCAACGTTGCATCTCATCGATAACCCAGAGGCCACGCCTGAAGACCTCATGAAGTTTGTTCAGGGTCCTGACTTCCCAACGGGCGGTTTCATTCTTGGTCGCGCTGGCATTCAAGATGCGTATCGCACTGGTCGCGGAAGCATCAAGACACGCGCAAAGGCCGTCATCGAAGAAAACCGTGCAGGCCGCATGGAAATTCTCGTGACAGAACTTCCGTATCAAACAAGTTGTTCATCAATCGCTGCACGTATTCAAGAACTCGTCGACGGTGGCGAACTTGAAGGCATTGCTGACGTAAACGACGGTTCTGCCGGCGGTAAGACAAGCCTTTCCATTTTGTTGAAGCGCGATGCAAACGCAAACGTTGTTCTCAACAACTTGTACAAGATGACTTCATTGCAATCCAGCTTCCCTGTGAACATGGTTGCTCTTGTTGATGGTGTTCCTCGTACTGTCAACCTTGCCGATGCTTTGAACGGTTATGTCCGTCACCAACTTGAAGTTGTCACGCGTCGTACACAGTTCCGTCTCGACAAGGCGAAGGATCGTGGCCACATTCTTGAAGGCCGTATCAAGGCTCTCAATGTCATCGATCAAATCATCAAGCTCATTCGCGAAAGTGAAGATGCAGTTGCGGCAAAAGATGCGTTGATGACAAAGCCATACGAATTCTCCGAACGTCAGGCAATTGACATTCTCGACATGCAGTTGCGCCAACTCACACGTTTGTCGCGCATCGACTTGGAGAAGGAACTCGGCGATGTGCAAGAGCGCATCAAGGAGTACGAATCAATTCTTGCTTCCGACGCAAAGCTTCGCGGCGTGATCAAAGAAGAGATGTCCGAAGTGCGAGAGAAGTTCGCAACGGAACGTGTCTGCAAGATCATCAACGACTCTGGCGAAATGGCGTTGGAAGATCTCGTTGACGACAAAGAGTTCGTGATTGTGATGACTCAGGCGCAGTACGTGAAGGCAGTTCCTGCAACAGCTTTCCGTGCACAAGCTCGCGGTGGTCGTGGCGTCAAGGGTGCAACCTTGAAGGAAGACGATCTTGTTCGTCGCGTCATCTTCACCACAGCACATGCGTACTTGCTGTTCTTCTCGAACCGCGGTCGTGTGTACAAGTTGCGCGCAGCGGATATTCCAGAACGCGAGCGCACGGCAAAGGGCATTCCAATTGTCAACCTGTTGCCATTGCAAGCAGGGGAAACAATCCAGGCGATCATTGATACGCGTGAATTCCCAGGCGAACGCTTCCTCTTCTTTGTTACCAAGTCTGGTCAAGTCAAGAAGACAGCATTTGATGCATACAACAACAGTCGCCGTGATGGATTGATTGCGTTGAACCTCAAGGACAATGACGAACTCGTTCGTGTCATTGAAACTTCAGGCGATGACGACATCTTCATTGTCAGCCGTTCTGGTCAAGTCATTCGTTTCACTGAAGCAGAAGTACGTCCGATGGGCCGTACAGCAACCGGTGTTCGCGGGATGAAACTAAAGCCAGGTGACGAAGTGGTGTCTGCAGACCCAGGTCGTGGCGATGATGCATTGCTCATGGTGTCTGACGCTGGCTACGCCAAGCGCACACAGATCGCACAGTTCCCTCGCAAGGGTCGTGGCACACAGGGCGTCATCGGCGTCAAGTTGTCCGACAAGAAGGGCCATGTTGTTGCAGCATTTATGGTCGGTCTCGACGATGAAATCGTTGCGATTGCTTCCAATGGCGTTGCGATGCGTACCGAGGTCAAGCAGATCTCCAGTCAAGGACGTTCCGCTTCTGGCGTGCGTCTGATGAATCTTGACAACGGAGCAACAGTTGCATCGGTGGCACCAATTCTTGCGGCGGACGACGCCGAATAATTCAGCCGCTGCGTTCATTCAACGCAGCGAACACCAACATCAACGGGGAAGCTTCTCTGTTCTCAGTGTGTTGTGGTGTGCATTCACTCTGGTCGGTGTCATGCTCATTAGCCACGCAACCGATGTTGTGCAGCAACGGGCATATGTTCAAGAGAGCGCCGACTCGATTGCGCTGGCCGCTGTGATTGGTGGTCAACGCTCTGCAAACGCTCTGGAGAACATCTTGCAAGTGACCATCACGAAACTTGTTCTCACGGAGAATGAGGCAGTGGTGCACGTGAGGGTTGGGCAATTCACGGCCACATCTGTCGCTTCGCATGGCGGTTGACCTGCTGGCCACTCCTGCACTCACTACGCTCAGAGCATGTCTTCTACGTCCGACTCCACAGGGTCTCGCCGCCGCGTTCGGCGCGTCACCCGAGTCATCCGCGATGTGGACGCGTGGAGTGTCTTCAAGGTGGGCTTGGTCTTCCACGCCGCCTTGTACGTGGTGCTCCTCATCACCGGGGTCCTGTTGTGGAACGTGGGCAGCGCCACCGGCACCATCGACAACGTCGAGCAGTTCATGGAATCCTTCGGCTGGGATTCCTTCGTTTTCAAGGGTGGATCCATGTTTCAGGGCTTTGCAGTCCTCGGAATCTTCGGAATTGCCCTCGGAACAGGCATTTGGGTGCTCGCAGCGGTGGTTTTCAACCTGATTACCGAGCTGGTGGGTGGCATTCGGGTCACCGTGCTGGAAGAAGAAGTGGTCGCTCGGCCGGTTGAGCCCGGCCAACCTCACAGATAGAGTCATAAGTCCCGTGAGGGGCTATAGCTCAGTCGGTTAGAGCGCATCCCTGATAAGGATGAGGTCGCAAGTTCGATTCTTGCTAGCCCCACCAACAACCCCATCGACTCCCGATGGGTAAGTCCCCAAGTAATGAGGAGGCTGCCGTGAAATTCATCCGCCAAGCCCTCATCGCTATTTCACTTGGCTCAATGGTGGCCGCAGTCCTGCGCCGCCGCACCAAGGTCGTCGTTGCCCCCCAGCAGGGCGGGTGGCGCGAGGTCACCCCGCAGCGATAACGCCATGAGCAATCCGACTGAACCTCAGATCGGAATTGTTGGCACCGGTGTCACCAGTTCACGCGCAGCTTCCGTGCTGCACACGCTGGGGCATACACCACGCATCGAAAGTCTCGGATCTGCGTCATCTTTGTTTGATTGCGATGTCGTCATTTTGGCTCATGGTGCACCGCACGATGCATTGGCTTCGGCATTCGTTGCGCAAGGAGTTGCTGTGGTTTCCACGAGCGACAACCTTGCCGATGTACTCGCATTGCTTGACGGTCAAGAACGTGCAGTGGCGCGCGGTGTTCCCGTTGTGGTTGGAGCCGCATGTTTGCCAGGTTTGTCAGGGCTTTTAGTCACGCATGTATCACGTGCATTCGAAAGCATCGATGAAGTCCACACAGCAGTGCATGGCACAGGTGGCCCAATGTGTGCAGTGCAACATCACGACTCTCTTGCAGGTACATCGATTGGTTGGCATGACGGCGAATGGCTGCAACGCCCTGCAGGCAGTGGACGCGAACTGTGTTGGTTCCCAGACCCTGTCGGTGCGCGCGACTGTTATCGATTCGCCAGCGCTGAACCAGTGTTAATGCAGCGTGCGCATCCTGCATTACAACGCATCACATCTCGAGTCTCTGCCACACGGCGTGATCGTTTAACTGCTCGCTTGCCAATGTTGCGCAAGCCGCATGCAGAAGGTTTAGAAGGTGGACTACGTGTTGAAGTGCGCGGACTACGCGACGGACGTCGTCATGTTGAGATTGTTGGTGTTGCAGAAAAAGTTGCAACCATCACCGGTGCAGTAGCTGCACATTCAGCACTGGCTCTGTTGAAGGGCACAGTGATGGCAGGCGTCCACAACCTTGGTGAACCAACACTGCCGAACGCAGACATTCTTGATGGCATCACCGCATCAGGAATTACGTTGCATCAATTCATCGGTCGATAGACGGCATCGTGCGAAGCGAGCCTGCCCAATGGCAGTCGATTCTCACTCATTCTCGATAGCGTGAAGGCATGCCATCGACGAAGCACACGCATAGCCACGTCGAAGCAGCAGATATTGCACATCACGTTGCTACCAAGCTGGATGAAATCGGTCAGCGATTCACTTCTGGTCGACGCATGATCGTTGAATCCCTCACTGCAGCACAGCGCCCACTTTCCATCCCTGAAATTTTGGAAACAACAACTGGTCTCGCACAGTCGTCTGCATATCGAAACCTCACAGTGTTGGAAAACGCAGGAGTTGTTGTGCGTGTCATCACTACTGATGAATGGGCTCGCTTTGAACTCAGCGAAGACATCACTGGTCACCACCATCACATGGTATGCAGCGTGTGCGGTGCAGTTGATGACGTTCGTATTCCAGATTCCATCGAACACGAACTTGATAGTGCTCTCTCAAAAGTTGCGAGTAAGGCCGGATTCGTCATGGCGCATCATCGACTTGATGTTGTGGGCGTGTGTAAGGAATGCGTATGAAACACACTGCAATAGAGATTCCGCCTTTGTTGCCCGGCCGTATCGTGCATTTGCCTGGACGCGGCGAGATGTTCATTCGCCATCATCAACACGCCGACACTTCTGCACCGACAGTACTTTTGTTACACGGCTGGACCGGGTCTTCGGACACTCAGTTCTTCACTGCATATGAAGAACTTGCAAAGGACTATTCCATTGTTGGTGTTGACCATCGCGGACATGGCCGTGGCCTGCGCCCCAACAAGCGTTTTGCGTTAGAAGATTGCGCAGATGATGCAGCAGAAGTCATTCGCGAATTGGGCATCAGTAAAGTGACCACCGTTGGCTATTCAATGGGTGGTCCCATCAGTCTGTTGTTGTGGCAACGTCACACGGACTTGGTGAACAGCATGGTGCTGCAGGCAACAGCGTTGGAATGGAACGGCACTCGTAATGAGCGTGCACGTTGGCAGATAGGACGTTTCCTTGCTCCTGTTATTCGCCGGCTCAGTACGCCTCGCATGATTCAGTTGGGTCTGCGCCGTGCGATTCCTCGTGGTCATGAACTCAGTCGGTACATGCCGTGGATCATTGGCGAGATTCGTCGCAACGATCAATGGATAATGAGCGAAGCAGGACGTGCATTGTCAAAGTTTGATGCTCGTCATTTCGCGGCGGACATCAAAGTACCCACAGCGTTTGTATTGACTGCAAAAGATCGTCTTGTGCTTCCACATAAACAAGAAGCATTAGCCAAAGCAATAAACGCCACGGTGGTGACACTCAATGGTGATCACTTGGCACCCATGCAGATGCCACATGAATTCGCAGAAGCTACGAGTCGTGCCGTGGGGCTTGTGACTCGTTCTCCTGAATAGCCACAAGCTTCTCTAATGCTTCGTTGATCGCTTCGAGGTGATCGCGCAAGTCGGCAGTGGTGACAATGTCGGCCAATGCCAAACGCACACCTGCAAGTTCGCGTGCAAGATATTCCGTATCGGCTTGCGTGCGCATCGCCATTTCACGATCACGTTCCACTTGTTCACGTTCACGATCTTCTTGACGATTCTGCGCGAGAAGAATCAGCGGCGCAGCGTATGAAGCCTGCAACGACAGAATGAGCGTGAGGAAGATGAAGGGATACTTGTCAAACGGCGCAATGTTGAGCACGTTGACAGCAACCCAGACGATGACAATGATCGACTGAATAACGAGATAGCGCGCGGTTCCGAGGAAACGAGCGATTGCTTCACTGAACTGACCGAATGCATCGGGGTCGTAGTGAATACCCACGCGACGACGCTGGCGTGGAGTGGTGAGATCGTTACGGCGCTTCATGGTTGAGCCGCCTGACGTCGACGTTGCCTCCAGTCGGCGGGCAACATGCGGTCGAGAACGTCGTCCACCGTGATGGCGCCAAGAAGGTGGCCTGCGTCATCGCAGACACCAACAGCTAACAAGTTGTACGAAGCGAGGAATTCTGCAACTTCACGGTCGGACATATTGGCCGCAACAGTTGGTTCCTTCGAAAGGCAACGCGCAAGTTCCGTGCTGGGTGGTTCACGCAACAAACGCTGCACATGAACAACACCAAGGTATGTACCGGTGGGCGCACGCAAAGGTGGCTGCACCACAAATACCTGAGCAGCAATAGATACGAGCCACTCTGGGTCGCGCACTTGCGCAAGTGCTTCGGCAACAGTTGCACTGCTGCTCATGATGATGATCTCTGGTGTCATCAACGCACCAGCAGTGCCTGGTGCATATGAAAGAAGCGAACGAACCACGTCGGCGTCTTCGTCGTCCATGGCCTCAAGAACTTCAGCACGACGCTGCGCAGGCATTTCTGCCAAGAGGTCGGCAAGGTCGTCGAATTCCATCTCTTCGAGAACGTCAATGACGCGATCAAGATCAAGGTTTGAAATCAGAGCCAACTGCTCGCTCTCGGGCAACTCTTCCAGAAGGTCGGCCAAGCGATCGTCGTCCATTTCCTTGGCTAGCAATTGACGCTGAGCCAGGGGGAGAGCACGCACAACGCCTGCCACGTCGCTGGGGTGCATGTCGCGCAAACGAGCAGCTTCAGCAGCCATTTCGGTGGGGGCAGCGAAGAGACCGCCCACTTCGTTCCATTCCACCAAGCGGTAGGTGTTGCGCCGGCCAAAGAGACCACTGCGGGTGAGACGTACCTTGGCGACTTCCCAGCCGGTTTCGCGGGCGTTCACGGTGGGGCGCAGGGCCACGTCGCTAACGGTCTCGCCAGTGACGCGCTTGTCGATGATGTCGGCCTGGAGGAGGTGTTCACCGTCGCGAGGCTTGAAGGGGTTGAGGTCCACGTCCCAGCTGCGCAGGCGGGCACCCTCGGTGTCCAGGGAGCTGACTCGGTTGGCGTTCACGAAGATGCGGCGGCGCTGGCTGGTGGCTACAAAACCCGTGACTCGGGGGGCAGTGCCGCTACGACCCGGAACCACGACAATGTCGTCAATTCGACCAATGGCTGCACCGGCGGCGTCCAGCAACGGCAAGCGCATGATTCTGAATGCATAAATGAGCTCGCCTGCCATGCGACAAGGGTACCCCCGTGACCTGTGGATAACGGGGTGTTTAATGGCTCCCATACGGGTTTTAGGGCATCTTGTGGTGGTCTGCGTGGTCCGCCGATAGTCTTTTCCTTCCTTCGGGGACGTAGCTCAATTGGTAGAGCGCCTGCTTTGCAAGCAGGAGGTCGTGGGTTCGATTCCCATCGTCTCCACCACTGTGAATCCCACCGCCGTCCTGCTCATTTCTTGCCCGGATCGCCAGGGCATCGTTGCCGCAGTTGCAACATGGGTCGCCTCTGTCGGCGGAAACATTGTTCACGCCGAACAGCACACGGATGATTCCGATGCAATGTTCTTTCAGCGCGTTGAGTTCACACATTCCGATGCTGTTTCATTACAGACGCTGAACGAAGGCTTTGCTGCAGTTGCAGCTAATTGGAATATGCAGTTCACCTTGAGTGAATTGCCACGCAAGCCACGCACCGCCGTTTTGTGTTCGAAGCATTTGCACTGTGTTGCAGACATTCTTGCTCGCACAACGTATGGCGACTTGGGTCTTGACGTTGTTGCTGTGGTGTCAAACCACGATGACGCATCGCCGCTTGCTACCTCATTTGGTTTGCCGTTTTACCATGTGCCCGTCGGTGATGGTTCCAACGGACGTGCAGAACAAGAGGAAACATTGAGCAATCTGCTGGATGCGCTCGATGTCGACCTTGTGGTTCTTGCGCGATACATGTTGGTCTTGCCACCCGCATTGGTGCAGCCATGGAAGGGCCGGATGATCAACATCCACCATTCGTTCTTACCAGCGTTTATCGGCGCTAACCCTTACCGCCAGGCACACGACCGTGGCGTGAAGGTGATTGGCGCAACCGCGCATTACGTGAGCGATGTGCTGGATGAAGGTCCGATCATCGCCCAAGACGTTGCCGCTGTATCGCACCGCGACAACGTGGCTGACCTCACCCGCAAGGGCCGTGACCTTGAGACAGTTGTGCTTGCCCGCGCCGTGCGCGCCCATGTGGAACACCGTGTTCTCACCTTCGGCAATCGCACCGTCGTCTTTGGCTAATCAGTCACGCCACGTGAAGGTTGTGCTGGCCCATCGTGGGCAATAATGTACGCACAACGGTTTAGTGTCCGACAGACGGACACCTGACCATTTTCCAAAAGGAGAATCGACATGAGCATCGCACCAACCCGCCTTCACCACACTGCCTACTTGTCAAAGGACCTTGAGGCCACTCGCGCCTTTTATGAGGACCTTGTCGGTTTGCCACTTGTCGCAACATGGTCTGAGACAGATGAACTTTTTGGTGCAGAGCGCGTGTACTGCCACTGCTTCTTTGGAATGCCAGACGGAAGTGCACTTGCGTTCTTCCAGTTCGCAAACCAGTCCGACCAGGACGAGTTCGATCCACCACTTCCTCCATCACCATTCCGCCACATCGCATTGAATGTCTCGCCTGAGAATCAGGACAAGATTTTTGCGAACCTTCAGAAGGCCGGATGGAAGCCTGAAGGAACATACGTTCTTGAGCACGGCTACTGCCGCTCGTTGTACACAGAAGATCCAAACGGAATGCTTCTTGAGTTCACCGCTGATGCACCTGGTGCAGAAAAGATCAACGCTGATCGCAAGCTTGATGCTCACGCAACATTGAAGCGTTGGCTTGCCGGTGACCACACCAGCAACAACACCTACCGCTAATAGTCCGAGCATTTCATGAATGACTCGAGCGTTCTCTTCGTTCACGGGTCGTTTCTTCCAAGCCTGACGTGGATACCTGTTATCGAACGTCTTGCTCAGCACGGCCAAGATGCACACACGATTGATTTACCGTTTACGTCGTTAGCTGATGACGTTGCAGCACTTCAGAGAAAGATTGCTGAGTTGCAATCTTCAAATGGTGCGGTGACGGTGGTGGGTCACAGTTACACCGGCATCACTGTTGCCGCGGCAGGTCATGCAGCACAACATTTGGTGTTCGTTGCTGCACGCATGCCAGCACTTGGTGAATCGCAGGCAGCGATTTCACCGCAGTGGGGTAACCCAGAGTTTCGTTCATGCTTGAACATCTCCAGCGATGGTGAGTTGTCCCTCACCGATGATGCAGAACGCTTTTTGTTTCATCGAAGCCCGAAGTCATTGGCGCGATTGGCAATGCAGCACCGCCGAACAATGCGTAGTGAAATACCTGTGGAACCAATGGAAAACCCTGCATGGTTAACTGTGCCTAGTAGTTACATCGTGTGTACAGATGATCAAGCAGTGCAGTTAGATCAACAACGTATGCGTGCTGGTTGGGCAAAGCATTCCGTTGAAATCGACACAGATCACTCGCCGTTCTTCTCAGCACCTCAGCAAACCGCTGATTTCATTCTCGAAACGCATCGCACAGAAACGGC
>JBEDFA010000056.1:0-15512 GCA_041175365.1 Actinomycetota bacterium
CGCCATCTTTGCCCGAGTCAGTGGCGATGTTTGCGCGACGCACGGTGTCAAACACCAATGCCATCGCTGCAGGAGTATCAAGGTCGTTGTCCATTGATGCACGGAACATCGCAACGATGTCGCGGTCTGCAACACCACCTTCATACGAAGCGGTGCGTGCAGCAAAAGAATCAAGACCAGCAAGTGCAGACACGCAAGAGTCAATATTGTCCTGACCAACACGTACAGGTGATCGGTAGTGCGTTTGCAACAACAACATGCGATACGCGCGAGCGTCGTACTTCTCAAGAAGGTCAAGAAGATTCAGCACATTGCCAAGACTCTTCGACATTTTTTCGCCTTCAAGGTCCACAACAAAACCGTTGTGCATCCAATGATTCGCGAACGTTTTTCCTAAAGCAACAGCCTGTGCACGTTCATTCTCGTGATGTGGGAAACGAAGGTCTGCGCCGCCGCAGTGAAGATCAAAACCCTCACCGAGCAATTCGAGGCTCATCACTACACATTCACTGTGCCAACCCGGACGACCTTCGCCCCACGGGGATGGCCATGCTGGTTCACCTGGCTTCGTGAACTTCCACAATGCGAAGTCAGCAGGATGCTTCTTGTTACCAGCACCGAACACTTCACGATCGCCTCCACCGCTCAACATGTCGTCGACACTTTGATGTGCAAGCAATCCGTAATCAGGAACTGCAGCAATGCTGAGGTACACGCCATCATCGGTGACGTACGCAGCGTCTCGACCAATGAGAGTGGAAATCATGTCCACCATCTGCTGCACATAGTCAGTGGCGTGAGGAACATCGTCCGGGCGCTGCACACCCAACTTGCCCATCGCTTCGAACCAGACGTTCTCGCACTTCTCGGTGATCTCATTCCACGGGCGGTTCTCGCGTTGGGCACGGTCAATGATCTTGTCGTCGATGTCCGTGATGTTGGACGCCAGGCGAACTTCGAGACCCGTATAAGAGAGGTATCGGCGCAAGATGTCGTACACCAAGGTGGCCCGTCCGTGGCCCAGGTGGGGTGGCCCGTAGACAGTGGGGCCGCAGAGATAGATGCTGACCTTGCCTGGCTCGCGCATGGCGAGGGGTTTCACACTCTTGGTGGCGGTGTCGTAGAGGTTCAGCACTCTGTCCAGCCTACGATTTAAGACCTATGTCCACAGTCCCTGAGAAGCCTTCCCTTGACGACATCGAACCCAAATGGGTCAATTCATGGGAGACCCAGGGCACTTATTCCTTTAATCGCTCTGTTGAGCGCTCCGATGTGTTCGCAATCGACACCCCTCCACCCACCGTCAGCGGTTCGCTGCACATGGGTCACGTGTTCTCCTATACCCACACCGACACCGTTGCTCGCTTCTGGCGCATGCGCGGCAAGAGTGTGTTCTATCCGATGGGCTGGGACGACAACGGCCTGCCCACCGAGCGTCGCGTGCAGAACTACTTCGGTGTTTCGTGCGACTCGTCCGTCCCCTACGTCGCCAACTTCACTCCCCCATTCCGCGGAGACCCACCAAAGGATCACAAACCAGTTCCTGTCTCACGTCCGAACTTCATCGAGTTGTGTGAAGAACTCACTGCAGAAGACGAGAAGATTTTCGAAGACCTCTTCCGTCGCCTCGGACTCTCCGTTGACTGGTCACTGCTGTACTCCACGATCGACGTTCGATCTCGTCGTGCAAGTCAGCGTGCATTCCTTCGCAACCTGAAGCGTGGCGAGGCGTACACACAAGAAGCACCAACACTGTGGGATGTTGACTTCAAGACTGCAGTTGCACAAGCTGAATTAGAAGATCGTGAACGCCCCGGCGCGTATCACACACTGAAGTTCCACAAGGCTGACGGCTCTGGTGACATCCTCATCGACACCACTCGTCCTGAACTTCTTCCTGCATGTGTCGCACTTATCGCACACCCTGAAGACGAGCGTTACATTCCGTACTTCGGCAAGACAGTGCGCACCCCATTGTTCAATGTTGAAGTTCCCGTTTTGGCACATGTCCTTGCACAACCCGATAAGGGCACTGGCATTGCAATGTGCTGTACGTTCGGCGACCTCACCGACGTCATCTGGTGGCGCGAGCTGCAACTGCAGATGCGTCCGATCATCGCCCGCGATGGTCGCCTCGTTGCCGACGCCCCACATGGGCTCACTGATGCCAAGGGGCTCGAAAATTACGCATCACTTGTTGGTAAGTCTGCAAAGCAAGCACAAACCACCATCGCAACAATGCTGATGGAAAGCGGAGAGATGGTCGGCGAACCTCGCCCCATTACTCACCCTGTGAAGTTCTACGAAAAGGGCGACCGTCCCTTGGAAATCGTGACAAGCCGCCAGTGGTACATCCGCAACGGCGGACGCGATGCCGCATTGCGCGACGAACTCTTGGCACGCGGTGCGGGACTCACGTGGCATCCCGATCACATGCGTCACCGTTACTCGAACTGGGTCGAAGGACTCAATGGTGACTGGCTTGTGAGCCGTCAGCGTTACTTCGGCGTTCCTGTTCCTGTCTGGTATCCGTTGGATGCCAATGGCGAAACGATGCACGACAACCCCATCATTCCTGATGAATCCGTATTGCCGATCGACCCCAGCACAGACGTTCCTGTGGGCTTCACCGCAGAACAGCGTGGTGTTGCTGGTGGATTCATCGGCGACCCCGACGTCATGGACACATGGGCAACCTCATCACTCACACCGCAGATTGCTGCAAAGTGGGAAGACGATGCAGACATGTTCTCCCGTGTGTATCCGTTCGATCTCCGTCCGCAAGGTCACGACATCATTCGTACATGGCTGTTCTCCACCATGGTGCGTTCGCACTTCGAACATGGCATGGCGCCGTGGTCCAATGCAGCAATGTCCGGCTGGATTCTCGACCCCGATCGCAAAAAGATGTCGAAGTCAAAGGGCAACGTTGTTACTCCGATTGATCTCTTTGAAAAATATGGAAGTGATGCAGTGCGTTACTGGGCAGCAGGCGCTCGCCCCGGAATTGACACTGCATTCAGCGAAGACCAGATGAAGGTGGGTCGCAAACTTGCGACCAAGTTGCTCAACGTCACCAAATTTGTTCTTGGCTTTGGCGATGCAGACGAAACGATTGCACCGACACATCACATTGATGCCGCCATGTTGCGACGTCTTTCTGCAGTTGTTGATGAATGCACCACGGCATTTGAAAACTACGACTACGCGCGTGTTCTTGAGCGCACCGAAACTTTCTTCTGGTGGTTCTGTGACGACTATGTGGAGCTTGTAAAGACACGTGCATATGGAGAAGGCGGCGGAGTTGAGGGCGCAGCGTCGGCTCGTGCAGCATTGCGTCGTGCGTTGTCGACATTGCAACGTCTCTTCGCCCCCATCCTTCCTTTCGCTACGGAAGAAGTGTGGAACTGGTGGCAGAGCGGTTCGATCCATACGACTGCATGGCCAACATCCGCAGAGTTGACCGCTGGTCTCTCGGGCGACGCAGATGATGCATTCATCGATGCAGTGTGCGGAACGCTCGCTCTGATCCGTCGTGCAAAGACGGAAGCAAAAGTGAGCCAGCGTGCTGTCGTTGAGTTGGCTGCAATCTCAGCGTCGGATGCTGCCGCGAAGGCCATCTCCGCTGGCTGGGAAGACATCGCTAATGCGGGTTCAGTCACCAACTGGACAATCAATGTCGTGGATACCAATGACGTTGCAGTTGCTGTGACCCTTGCACCCCCTGCAGAACAGCAATAAGTGCTCGTTTGCGACCTCTTCTACGTCGCTCCTAGAACTACGGTTATTCACGCATGACGGACGCCATTAAGAAAACTCGCCACAGCGGGAAACAACGAATCTTCGTGTTTTTCAATATCGGCCTGGCTGTCGTCACCATCCTTGCTGGCTCAGGCCTGCTCTATGCCAACTGGAAACTCGGTAATCGCCAAGTCGTTGCCATCGATACGGTTGATGATTCAGACGGAAACCTCAATCTTCCTGAAGGCGATCGCACCGCAAAGAACTTCCTCATCACTGGTTCCGACAACAACGCGTGCATCAGCAAGGACTCTCCTTTCTACGGAGGCTTTGGCGAGCGCAGTGCATATGGCAGCCGTTCCGACTCTTTGATGGTGGTTCGCGTGAACCCAATTGATAATCAGGCTGCGATTCTTTCGTTCCCTCGCGACATGTGGGTCAAGCAGGCCGGCTCCACTCGCAGCAATCGCATTAATGCCAACTTCAACAAGAACGATCCCAATCGTCTCATTCGCAACTTGAAGGAAAACTTCGGCATCAACGTTGACCACTACATCAATGTTGACTTCTGTGCTTTCGCAGCGATCGTGGACGCAGTCGGCGGTGTACGCGTGCCATTCCAGTACAAAGCACGCGACAAGCGCACTGGCTTCAAAGTTCTTCGTGCTCGCGTGTGTTACACCTTCCAAGGCGATCACGCACTTGCTTACATGCGCTCACGTCATTACAGCTGGTTCGACCCAGCAACACGTAACTGGCGCACTGACGGCACTTCCGACTACGGCCGTATCTCGCGTCAACAAGATTTCATGAAGCGCGTGATTCGCAAGGCGCTCGACAAAGCGCGGACGAACCCACGCGTTGCAACGGGCATTATGAATGCGGCATTGAAGAACATCATCACTGACGACAAACTCACACCTCTCACGGTGTTGCAGTTAGGTCAAGCAATGAAGAACTTTGACACCGCCACCATGGGCAGCTACACCATGCCAGGAACAGGAACCGTCATCGATCAGGCTGCGGTGATCTTGCCCGACTTCGAGAGCAGCGTCTCCAAGAAGATCCTTGCTGTCTTCCAAGGTAAGGCAAGTCTCAGCACCACGATTAAGGGCGCCACCACAACAACGATTGCGACAACGACTACCACAACACTTGCCGCCCTCGCTGCGACAACTGTGCCGAAGTCTGGTGGCACCGGCAGCAACAAGACAACGACGACTACGACAACAACTGTTCCGAAAGTCGAAATTGATCAAAGTACACGTGGTGTTGTTCCCCCGAACGACCCCACTTGCCAGTACTAATTCGTCAATAAATACGGCATTTATGCGCTGGCTTCAAGCGCAAATGCAATCACTTCGGGGATCTCACTGGGACCACCGACGAGCGCCAAACGTGCTCCCACTCGATTCGCAAATGCCCGAGCTTCGTCGTGATCTTCACGTGGAGCAATCACAATCAGTTCTTCCATGCCATGGGCAGCAGCCTCAGCATCGCCTTCGACAGTCGCACGACAATCGGACAATAAAATCGTCACGCGTCGACCTGCACGAGAGCGTGATAACTGAGAACGCGCAGCAAGCAATGCGCCGGCGAGGTCTGTGGTTCCATGTCCGCGCAATGTGAGTACATCGTTAATCACGCGTTCACTTGATTTCGGAACATCCTGACTCTTGGTCACCACAACGTCTTTCCCGAAAGCAATGACGCTGTAGTCCTCTGGGTTCCTGCTTGCGATGGATGCAGTTGCCACTGCATTTGTTGCAAGTGGTTGCCCGCCCATCGAGCCACTGCGGTCTAACAACAAACAAAAAGCTGTTCCTGGCTTACGCCATCCACGCACACGTAATCTGTCCGGGTCGATGGCCTGCCCACGACGCGATTCACTAATGGCTTCCAAGCTTGCATCGATATCAATGTCGCCTGCTTCGGGACTATACGGCTGCTCCACCATCTTGCCGATGCCTCGCGGTTTGGCTCTGCCTCGCGCACCCAAGTCCAACATCAGTCGGCCGGCGAGTCGCTTCGCAAGTTCGCGCAGTTTGGGGTCCGTTGCTCCGGTGAGGTCCGCCAACAAGCCCAACATTTCATCGGGACTGTTCTGCATTGCTTCGTCAACGGCATACTCATCAAGCTCACCCACTTCCGGGGAAACCTGTTCAAAGTTGTTGTTGCGTGACAAGTCGCGACGAGACGTTGTTCGCTTGCCTGCTTCGGCAACAGCTTGGTCGGCGGCGTCGCCTTCCTTTGTTAGAGGGAGGTCGTGCCCCGGTTCGTCGGGGCTCCAGCTTTTCCCTCGCCGGATTCTCCTTCAACACGCCCAAAGACGTCTTGCCAGATTTCCGTCACGATCTCTTCCGACGTTCGCACGCCGCCTTCACGCACGCGCACACGACCAGACAGAGCGACGAGCGCAGCATCAACACCAACGCTTGGTTGGTCAACCGTTGACTCGCGCAATTCAGCCAATGAAACCGCAACTTTTGCGAAGTCAACGGCGCCGCGAACGGAGGAGCCAACACGCAAGTCAGGATGCACGCGAGTGCGACGAACGACTTCCACGGCCTTTGACAACCATGCGTCTGTCACCGAGGAACCATCGGTGTTGCGACGAACAATTGCTTGCTCTTCCTCGGCCGATTGATAAGACATCGCAATACGACACACACGGTCATACACCGCACCGGAAATGCGTGCAGTACCGACAGCGTCGAATGGGTTCATTGCAGCAACGAGACGGAAACCCTTTGCCGCAGCGATACGACCCAAACGAGGCACATTCAGTTCCCCTTCGCTCATCACGGTGATGAGAACGTTGAGAGTTTCTTCTGGGATGCGGTTGATCTCTTCGACATACAACAACGAACCATCGCGCATTGCCGACACCAATGGTCCGTCAACAAACACCGATGGGTCGTAGCCCTCGTTCAACACGCGCGCAGGGTCAAAGTGACCAACCAATCGTGCTGGCGTCAGTTCGGCATTGCCTTCGACAAACTCAAATCCGATACCAAGACCTTGAGCCACTGCACGAAGCAATGTTGATTTGCCGGTTCCCGGAGGACCCTCAAGCAACACATGACGATCTGCAGCCAAAGCTGCAATCACTAATTCAAGTTCGCGAGTGCGGCCCACCACTTGCGTGGAGAGCGTGTTGCGCAACGATGCAGAGTTAGTCATTGACGATGACGCCGCGAATGTTTTCGCCGTCACGCATCGCTTGGTACCCCTCGTTGATTTGATCAAGCGTGTAACGCTTTGTGATCAATTCATCGAGTTTGAGGTCGCCAACGCGATACATGTCGAGAAGCTTTGGAATATCAGCACGGGGATTCAGGCTGCCGAAAATGGTGCCTTTCACTTCCTTGTTCCACATTGCCAACTGGAAGAGGTTGATGTCTGCGCTTGTTTCCTGCATTGGTGAAATTGCAGTGACAACACAAGTGCCGCCCTTGCCCACCATTGACATCGCTTCACCCATCATGTCGCCATGCAATACGCCTGGAGTCATGATGACACGATCGGCCATCTCGCCCCAAGTGAGTTCGTTGATGTGTGGAAGTGCTTCAGCCATGGAAGAGAACGTGTGCGTTGCGCCAAATTCCGTTGCCTTCTCACGCTTGAACTCCACTGGGTCAATAGCGATAATGCGCTTTGCGCCCGCCATGCGAGCACCTTGTACTGCGTTGATACCGATACCACCGATACCCACAACAACAACCGTGTCGCCAGGCTGAGTGTCGGCGCGGTTAGTAGCGGAGCCCCAACCCGTAGCGACACCACAAGACACCAAAGCAACTGCGTCAAGAGGAAGATCCTTCTCCACCTTGATCAGCGATGCTTCAGCAACAGTTGCATACTCAGAGAAAGTGCCCAACTTCGCCATGAGCTTGACGGGACGACCGTCCTTCACATGATGACGATGCGTGCCATCAGTAATCATTCCGCCGGTGAGGGTTCCTGCACCGAGATTGCACAAGTTCTGTCGACCAGTCGAGCAATAACGGCAACGTCCACATGAAGGAACGAAACTTGCCGACACGTGGTCACCAGGCTGCAGGGAAGTGACGCCAGGGCCGCACTTCACAACAACGCCGGCACCTTCATGTCCACCAATGAATGGGAAGAAGTCATCCACGCCCATCATCGCGAGAAGTTCTTTGGGGGGAACCATGTCACCCGTGACGAAGTGCTCGTCCGAGTGGCACATGCCAGAAACCTTCCAATTCACCAATACTTCATTGGCTTTTGGCTCGTCGACTTCAATTTCTTCGACGACCCATGGCTGGTCAATCCCGTACAAGACAGCGGCACGTGACTTCATGATTTCCCCCTATGTAATTTTTCTGACGATTTATTCGTAAACGAGAACGCCGCGGATGTTCTTGCCATCACGCATGTCTTGGTAGCCCTGGTTGATGTCATCGAGTGTGTAGGTGTTTGTCACCAAACCGTCGAGATCAAGTTGGCCTTCCCGGTACATGCCCAGAAGTTTTGGAATGTCTGCGCGTGGGTTACCCGAACCGAACAATGAACCAACAACCTGCTTCTCCATGAGAGTGAGATCGAGGAGGCTCATGTTTGCGCCGCCCATCTCAAACGCTGGGTGAATGTTGGTGACGACAACGCGACCACGCTTTGCAGCGAGTGCCATTGCTTCACCCATGAGCTGACCATCGCCAACACCCATTGTCATGATGACCTTGTTTGCCATGGTGCCCCAGGTGAGCTCCTGTAAGAACGGAAGTGCTTCAGCCATGGAGGAAACAGTGTGTGTTGCACCGAATTCCATTGCCTTTTCGCGCTTGAACTCCACAGGGTCAATCGCAACGATGCGCTTTGCACCAGCAAGCTTCGCGCCCTGAATTGCATTGGCACCGATACCGCCAACACCAACGACAACAACGGTGTCGCCAGGTGCAACGTCGGCTGCATACACAGCGGAGCCCCAACCAGTAACAACGCCACAACCGAGCAAGCATGCCTTGTCGAGTGGAACGTCCTTTTCGATCTTGATGCAAGAAGCTTCGTTCACCACTGTGTGATGCGCAAAGGTTCCGAGCATGCACATGAGGGTGAGGTCTTTGCCTTGTGCGTGGTGACGTGATGTGCCGTCAGAGATCTGCAGACCAAGTCCCATGAGCGCACCGAGGTCACACAAGTTCTGGTGACCGGTGGAGCAGCTGGGGCAACGGCCACATGATGGAATGAAACCGAAGACCACATGGTCGCCAGGGGCAATCCAGCTAACGCCTTCACCCACCTGCTCGACAACGCCGGCACCCTCATGGCCACCCACGATGGGGAGAGCGAACGGAAGGTCGCCCGTGGTGAGGTGCTCATCTGAGTGGCACATACCTGATGCGGCGATCTTGACCAGGACCTCGCCTGGGCCGGGAGCGTCAAGCTCGATCTCTTCAACGCTCCATGGAGCATTTACTTCCCAGAGCACAGCTGCCTTCGTCTTCATGACGTCCCCTTTGGTTCGGTCAGTCGGGATTTCAGCCCAACTGGTGTCCTTGAAGATTACTCACAGCCCCCCAACCTTCTCCACCCCCAACATTCTCTTGGGGGCCACGGCGCAGGTACTCTCATAGGTATGGAACAAGACACCCCACAGGCCCAGGTCACCGAGCAGGTCGAAGTCATCGAAGCAGCTGTCACGGAAGAACTCCTCGTCGAGGAAATCTCCATTGACGGCATGTGCGGTGTCTACTGAGCCATTCGGCTCTCCTGTCATGACCCTCACGCTCGAGTCGGCGTGCGAAATGCACCCGCAAGTCGCCCTGCGACCCGAGCCATTCGGGGCGTTGGCGTATCACTACGGAAATCGCCGCCTCGTCTTTCTTCGCCATCCCGACATTGTTCGGGTGGTTCGCAATGCTTCTTCCTACCCCACCCTTCGCGATGCGCTCGCTGGTGAAGGTGTCGAAGAGCAGCGCTGGCCTTCCTTTGTGAAGGCACTTTCCTCTCTCACCACATCGGAGATCATTCGTGTCCGCTGAAAGCCTTGTTGCTCAAATGAAGTCTGGGCTTGATGCCCCGATTTGTCTTACATGGGAACTCACCTACGCATGCAACCTTGCGTGCGTGCACTGCCTCTCTAGCTCTGGTCAACGCGATGAACGCGAACTCAGCACCGAGCAGGCCAAAGCAGTTCTTGATGAACTTCGCGATCTTCAGGTGTTCTACATCAACATCGGCGGCGGCGAGCCAATGGTGCGTCGTGACTTCTTCGAAATTCTTGAACACTCCATCTCTAACGGCATCGGTGTGAAGTTCTCCACCAATGGCGCGTTCATCGACAAGAAGAATGCAGAGCGTCTCGCTGCGATGGATTACCTCGATATTCAAATCAGCCTTGATGGAACGAATGCCGAAGTCAATGACGCTGTGCGTGGCGAAGGTTCGTACGACACTGCAATCCGCGCAATGGAAAATCTTCGTGATGCCGGCTTCGGTCAATTCAAGATTTCTGTCGTCGTTACTCGTCACAACGTTGACCAACTTGATGAGTTCAAAGCTCTTGCTGATTCATTTGGCGCACAGTTGCGCATTACGCGTTTGCGTCCCGCTGGTCGTGGTGCAGACACATGGAACGAACTGCACCCGACGAATGCTCAACAGCGCCAGATCTACGACTGGTTGTTGGCGCACGGCGAGAATGTTCTCACGGGTGACTCCTTCTTCCACCTCAATGCATTCGGCGAATCTCTTCCCGGTCTCAACATGTGCGGCGCAGGTCGCGTGGTGTGCCTTATTGATCCACTTGGTGATGTGTATGCATGCCCATTCGTGATTCACGAAGATTTCAAGGCTGGAAACGTTCTTGATGACGGTGGCTTCACCAAGGTGTGGCGCGCGTCTGATTTGTTTACGGAACTTCGTGAACCACAAAGCGCAGGCGCCTGCGCATCATGCGGTTCTTTCGATGCATGCCAAGGCGGATGCATGGCAGCGAAGTTCTTCACCGGAATTCCTCTTGACGGTCCCGACCCAGAATGCGTTGGTGGCGACGGAGAAAAATTGCTGGGTGCAGTTCCCGTCGCGCTTCTTCCACGCCCATCAATGGACCACTCCAAGCCTGAACGAATCAAGGTGAAGTTATGAGCCCAGTTGTTGTCGCTCTCGCGGCAATCGCTTCATATTTCTTGGGCACTGTTCCCAGCGCCATCGTTGTCGCGCGCGCCAAGGGCGTCGACATCACTTCATTCGGTTCCGGCAACCCAGGCGCCAGCAATGTCGGACGTGCGTTGGGCTTTAAGTACTTCGTCGTTGTCTTTGTCATCGACGTCGCAAAGGGCGCAATACCGACCGTTCTATTACTCGGCTATCGCCCTGCGGCATATATCTGTGGCGCAGCTGCAATTCTTGGCCACATTTTCCCCATCACTCGCAAGTTCAAAGGTGGCAAAGGCGTAGCAACAGGCGCAGGCGTCTTGCTTCCACTCTTCCCACTCATCATGGTGATCTGCATGCTCACTTGGTTTGCGGTCATGAAAATCTCAAAGAAGGCAGCTCTTGCCTCTGTGCTGGTCGTGCCTCTTGCTCTTGTTCTCATCGTTGCCATTGGCAATCGCGACTCCTGGGAATTTTTCGCCTTCATTGGAATCGCGCTTCTCATCGAGGTACGCCACATCTCCAATATCAAGCGAATGTTGTCGGGCAGCGAGAACACGCTCGACGTGACGAAGTAACGCCAGCACAGTGCCTGCTGCGACGTCATCAGAACTTTCTGAACAAACGCCGCTTCTCATCCTCCCCCTCGGAGCATGGGAACAACACGGACCGCATCTTCCGCTTGACACCGACACACTCATTGTCAACCGCCTGGTCAGCGATGTGCTTGCAGATCCAGCACTCAGCGACATCGACGTCGTCGTCGCACCCACTATTTCCATCACTGCCAGCGACGAACATCAAGGCTTCGCAGGCACGCTCAGTACCGGAACGCAGGCACTGAAGGATTCAGTTGTCGCCATTTGTCGCTCTGCATCATGGGCGCGCGGTATCTGCATTGTAAACGGGCATGGCGGCAACGCTGATGCACTCGCAGCGATCACATCAGCGCTTCAATATGAAAACATCACGCACAGCATCTGGTCACTCCCTTCCTATTCAGGCGGTGACATGCACGCAGGACATACAGAAACCTCGCTTCTGTTGCACATTGCACCAGAACAAGTGAGGAATGTCCCTCTCCAAACTGGCACGCAATTCACCGACGACATCATCGATGCGATGCGTGAACAAGGAGTGCATGGAGTTTCTGAAAACGGAATTATTGGAGATGCATCAACTGCCTCTGCATCACATGGCATCGCAGTTCTTCATCTCTATACACGTTCCCTGCAAGAACATGTCGTGGCGCGTCATCGTGAATGGTCCGCAACTCTGTGAGCAATGTTTCATTCATTCCGGATGATCAATGGTTTCGTTCCGAAGATGGCACAGGGCTGTTAGCCGGATCTCCTCTCACTTATTTCACTGTGACAGAAGCCGGCGCCCGAGTGATCAATGCAATTGAAAACAATGAGCAACTTCCAGCAAATCACGATGCATTAACGAAGCGGCTCTTGGCCGTTGGAGCGATCCACCCAAAGTACGAAACAGCCATCGAATCTTCTGAATTTACGGTTGTTATTCCTGCATTTCTTCGCGACAACACCGCCCAAGAACGCCTGCAATCATTAGTTGATTCACTCTCAGGACCACGAATCATCATCGTTGACGATTGCTCTCCTACTGCGTTCTCCATTGCTGGCGCCGAGGTACTTCGACTGTCGGAAAATGCAGGACCAGCGGCGGCTCGCAATGCTGGGCTCGCGATAACGACCACTCCCTACATCGCATTCGTTGATGATGATTCCGTTGTCACCGCAGAACAGCTCTCACAGCTTGCTTCACACTTCATCGATGAATCAGTCTCTGTCGTTGCTCCTCGCGTGGCAAGTGTCGTTGGTGAATCCCTCATCGCCGAATACGAATCACTACATTCACCTCTTGACCTCGGAGTGCTTCCTGCGGTTGTCCGTCCTCTCTCGCGAGTGTCTTATGTCCCTGCAGCAGTTCTTCTCGCACGCACATCGGTTCTAAAAGAACATCATGGCTTCAACGCGTCCATGCGACTCGGTGAAGATGTTGATCTCGTGTGGAGACTCGTTGAGAATGGCCACTCCGTTCGTTATGACCCTTCCGTCGTATGCCACCACACACCACGCTCCACGCTTGGATCACTCTTACGTCAGCGATGGGGATACGGCCGCAGTGCGGCGTCACTCGACAAACAACACAAGTTCACTGCTTCCCCTCTTCGAGCCAACATCGTGATGCTCATTCCGGCAGTCACCCTCCTTATGGGTTACCTGTTCGCGACACTCGCCTTAGTTCCACTCATGCTTCTGTGGTTTCAGTTCACCTTGCGTCGCACTGGACTAAAGGTCGGCACCCGCAGCAAACTGACCCTGACCGGCTGGTTCGCAACGGTTCGACTCCTTGCTTCCGCTGTGATGCGAGCCTGGTGGCCGCCCATTTTGCTGATTGGGCAATATTCGCTTCGTATCGGAGCAGTCTTTGTCTTCAGCGCACTAGTTCCAGCGATGTACGGATTAATGCGTAAGAAGCCTCTCCATACGTTTGGATATCTCGCTCTTCGAGTACTTGACCCCATGGCCTACGGTGTTGGCGTCTGGTCCGGCGTATTGCGAGAACGATCCATTCGCTGTCTCCTACCTGTAGTCACACGCGGTGCAATCCGACTACGGTCAAAGGCGTGACGATTCGACTTGCTGTGAACGAGCCCCGGTGGCTCGCGCATGTTCAAGGGGTGGCAAAGTCAATGCCCGGTCTTGTTCCAGTCGTCAAGGGCAATGGATACGGATTCCGCCGCTGGAACTTGATGCCCCTCGCAGGTCAACTCAGTAATGAAGTTGCCGTCGGAACAGTTTTTGAGGCTCGCGATATTCCATCCAATGTGACGCCAATTGTTTTAACTCCGACATTGACTGCACCACCCAAGAATTTGCCTCTCAACACGGTGATGACCGTTAGTTCTCCACATCATGTTGTCGCACTTAACTCCGCTGGTTGGTCCGGCGAAGTCATTGTGAAGTTGCAGTCCTCAGCGATGCGCTACGGCGTTGAACGTGAACTCTTGCCATCGTTGCTCTCCGATATTTCAAATGCACGTCTGACGCTTCGTGGCTATTCAATTCATCCACCACTCGATGGCGACTCCGCATCTCACCTCAAAGACATCACATCTTGGCTTGATGTACTTGATGAGCGTCTTCCGATTTATGTCAGCCATCTCGACGCAGCTGCATACGAAAAATTGCGCACAAACAATCCTCAGTTTGATTTCCGCATTCGGCTCGGAACTTCGTTATGGCATGGCGATAAGTCAATGATGCAGCTCTCTGCGGACATTGTCGACCATCATCCCATCGAGTCAGGAATGCGTGCTGGGTACCGTCAAGTCAAGGTTGACGGACCAGGACAAATCGTGTTGGTGGGTTGTGGAACTGCACACGGAGTGTTGTTACTTCCTGATGGACGCAGCCCATTCCACTATCAACGTCAACGTTTGAATTTGTTGGAACCACCACACATGCATACTTCAATGCTTTTCGTTTCACGTGGCCGAGCAATTCCAAGCATTGGTGAATGGATCGATGTTCAACAACCAATGACACGCGTGCAAGTTGATCTCTTGCAGTGGATTCGGTAATCAAAAATTACACGTGAGCAGACACGGTTCGGTTGAGACCGCGCCAGCCAACTGCAGATGCACCGACGAGCGGGCCTTCATCTGCAAGACGCGCAGGAACAATGCGCGCGTTCTTAGAAAACTCAAGACCACATAATTCATCAAGTGTCTTCTGAGCAGAGTTAAAAAATGTTGCACCGAATCCGAGTGCCACACTTCCAGCTACGCACACCAATTTGAGGTCAAGCAGATTGCAGACCGAGGCAACACCGCGTCCCACCATGCGACCAGTACGGACCATCGTTTCGTATGTCGGCTGAGTAGGAGGACGTCCTGTAATCGCCTCAATCGCAGGGCCCGAAGCCTCCGCTTCAAGGCATCCGCGACCTCCGCACGTACAGCGGCGTCCATTGGGCTCCACGATGACATGGCCAATATGGCCCGCATTGCCGCTTTCGCCGTCCAGGAGCTGCCCATTCAGCACAATTCCGCCGCCCACACCGGTCGACACCACCATGGCCATGAAATTGTCGACACCTTTAGCGGCCCCCAACCATCCTTCGGCAAGGGCTAAGGCCTTGGCGTCACCATCGCCGAAGACAGGAAGTCCGGTGCTGAACGAAAGACGATCACGCAAAGGAAAATTTTTCCATTGGTGAATGTTGAGAGGTGAAACTGTTTCTACGTTGCGTGTGATGGGCCCAGCCGAACCCACACCCACAACAGATGGAGTCGAGCCGTGATGATCACGAGCGCGAATCATTTGTGCTTGCACTGCGCGATCAAGGTCTTCAAAAAGTTCATCGGCGGATGCCGCGCGATCAACAGGTACATTCATGCGGTCGACAAGCTCACCCGCGCGGGTGACAAGGCCAACGGAAAACTTTGTTCCACCGATATCGATCGCAAGTGCTAAATCCATGAAGGCACCATTCTCGCAAATAGTCCGAATTTCTCCACGAAATAGGTCCAACATTTTGAAGGAAGAATGAATGTGCCGCGGAATTTCCTACGATTACAACGTGAATATGGGCTGGAATGAGATTCTTCAACGTGAATC
>JBEDFA010000057.1:0-12978 GCA_041175365.1 Actinomycetota bacterium
CCGACCTTGCAGCCCCACAACTCTTTCCAATCAGCGATGACGAACAATGAACGGTTCATGTAATCGAATGCCGGTGTTGACCAATTGCGAGATGCGTCAAAGGGCAACCGCTTCACACGCGTCGGCGCATCATCTTCCATCTGCACTTCCACGATGCCTTCAGACTTCGTCACAGCAAAGATGCGGTTGCCATCGTGATCCCACACATGCACGCCCCCCGACAGCCCACGACCGTTCACAGGCGCTGGCTCGAGGAGAAGGTCGACCACCACATTGGGGTCCGCCACGTTCCACATACACAGGCGATTGATGGCCCCTTCGAGGCCCGGCTCGGACAACACCCCAGAAACCCACGCCCCACCAGGACGAGTACGCAGATCTGTGACATCTCTGCCCGAGAGGCATAGCGAGAGGGGTATCTGAGGCACGGAGTCACGCTAGCCACGGCACTAGGTTGGAGACATGCCGACACAGCGCCCAGACCGCAACCTTGCCCTTGAACTCGTCCGCACTACCGAAGCCGCCGCCATGGCGGGCTCACGCTGGGTAGGACGAGGCGACAAGAACGGAGCCGACGGCGCCGCTGTCGACGCCATGCGTGCCGTTCTCACCACCGTCCCCATGTCGGGCATCGTGGTCATCGGAGAAGGCGAAAAGGACGATGCGCCGATGTTGTTCAACGGCGAGGAAGTCGGCGACGGATCGCTGCCACTCACCGACGTTGCTGTTGACCCCATTGACGGCACATCCCTCACAGCATCTGGTCGCGGCAATGCCATCTCGGTGATTGCAGTGTCCGAACGAGGCAGCATGTTCGATCCAGGCCCATGTTTCTACATGGAAAAGATTGCCGTCGGTCCCGAGGCAGTTGGCTCTATCGATATCACCGCCTCTGCCACACAGAACCTCAAGTGGGTCGCCAAGGCGAAGGGTGAAAGTATCCGTGACCTCACCGTCATGATTCTCGACCGCCCTCGTCACGATGATCTCATCGAAGAAGTTCGTGCTTCTGGCGCACGCATCAAGTTGATCTCCGACGGTGACATCTTCGCCGCCATCGCAACGTGCTGGCCAAAAGCTGGCGTGGACATCATGTTCGGCATTGGTGGAACACCTGAAGGTGTGGTGGCTGCAGCAGCTCTCAAGTGCATGGGTGGAGAAATCCAAGGACGTCTCTGGCCACGCACCGATGACGAGCGCAAGCAAGCACTTGATGCCGGCTACAACCTTGATCGCATTCTCACCACAAACGACCTCGTACAAGGCGACAACTGCTTCTTCGCAGCAACGGGCGTAACCGATGGTGAACTTCTTGACGGCGTCCGCTTCACACCTGGCGTGGTGCACACACAAAGCCTTGTGATGCGCTCACGTAGCGGCACTGTTCGTCTCATTGATGCACAGCATCGCCTCGACAAGATTTCACAGTTCAGCGAAATCGACTACAACTAGTTCCGACCTCGTTCAGTCTTTTCAGACTTATTTATCAGGTTCCTCAAGCTCGGGATTTCTCTCGGCGTTCTTGGGTGGATCCAATGTTTCACACTTTGTTGAGTCACGACACGCCACCACGGTCGTCGTCGTTGCCGAAGTGGTGGCACTTGGCTTTGTCGTAGTGGTTGTCGGCTTCACCGTTGTCGTTGAGGCCTTCGCGGTTGTTGTGCTAGCAGCTTTGGCGTTGTCAATAAAAAGACTCACTGCACGGGTGGACGCCGGTGGGGCCTTATAAGCCACGGCAAGTTTCTTCAATCGCTGCGGGTGTTCTTCATCGATCAGAATTCGTGCTTCATAGGTCAGATCTGCAGTAGCCACGTTGTACACAGGCTTTTTGATTTCCACCACCAATGAGTCGGCAGTGCCATCGGGCTCATGTTCCACCAGAACAGCATTCGGTGACGAATCACTAAACAAGGAATCCCACGCATTCACCAATTGATCCGTCCCAATGACCTCAGCAAGACGCTCTGGACGATCAGAAAACTGAATCGTGTGTGCATCAACGTCATGAAGAACTATGTGATATTTCCCGCCACCCACATCTATGAGATCTGATGATTCTGCAGTTTGTGAGTACAGCCACGAGACATCTCCCGATGACGAGTACTCACGAACCGCAGAAATAACGCCCGTGACAAGTCCCAGCGACGACACGGCTGACAAAAGGATCAGAAATCCCTTCGCAAACGCATTCGTATTATCCGATGCAGATGAGGACATATTTCTCAGGTGGTTGAGATGTACGAAATATTTTCCTTACAGGTCGTTCCACTTGAAGTGATACACGCCGGCCCAGCTGGGGTTCAGACGCATTTCTCCACCAACGGTGAAGTCCTTACCATCAGCATCCATTTCTCCCGAAATGTCTCCGCTCACACGGTCGGCATCGAAGCTTCCAGAGAACTTGAAGTCTGCAGTTGACGACGCACTACCAGGCTTGAACATCAAAGACATGTAGAAATCGATGGAAACATTTCTGTCGAAGTCTCTATCTTTATATTCACGGCTAAAACTGCGCTTGTAGGAGAACTCAGCCGAACCTGAGAAGTACTTTCCAGACTGTCCGGGAAAGGTCAGCGGATACTGGAAATTCAAATAAGCATTTACTTTCCCGCCGCCCCATTTCGGCTGATGCGCGTAATTCACTTTGAATGCCAACTTGTCAATTGACTTACACGACAACCACATCGTTGCCTCTTCGAGGGCAATATCGGTTGCACCGATCGTTGCCTGACCACTTGCAGTTCCCTTGAAATAGGCGCAACTTCCGTCAGTAGGAATTGTGGTTGTACTGGAGAACGTGAATGTCTTAAGGTCAATCGTTCCTGACCGTGCCCAAGTCCAATCGGACAACGTGGCGGTCATTGTTTGAGAAACCGCAGAGGAATCTCCAGCGAAATCCATGGTGACGGTCATCGAGCCCATCTTGGTGGACATGTCCGCTCCAAAACTGATGTCGCTTCCTTTTTCGTTAATCACAATGTCCAAGGTCACGGTCTTGTAGGTGAATCCAGCAAGGACCAAATTGTCAAGTTCGAAATCAAAGACGAAACCATCTTTTGACGTCTGCGTTGCAACATCCAGAGTTGTGTCGCCAAACGATCCGCTGAATTTGAATCCAACGTATCCAGCTTCAAGCTCTTGCTGCGTCGATCCCGACTGGATAGAACAACCGGTGGGAGCAACGCCAACACCAAATGATGTTGCCTTCATGGCACCACCATCAATGACAAAGGCAGACGTGCCCGATGCACTGTTGAAGCTATATGCAAAACATGGATTGGTGTAGCTGATGTTGAAACCAAGAGTTCCCACCATCCAGTCGGACCCATCACATGGCCCTGTGCACTTCAGAACTTTCCCAGTGTTCGCTCCATTCGGATCCATGTACGTCGTGCTGGTGTACCCCAGTGCAGGAGATCCATCTTGGTACGCAACCTGTACTGTCAAGTTCCACAAATTCAAACCCTTGATTCCAAATTGGTTTGGCCAGACGTATTGGGCAGCACCAGGGTTTGTCAATCGTGTTGCAGTGGTCAATCCATCATTATTTGCATCTGCTGCGGCAGCAGTACCGCGTGCGTTGACAGACAATGCCATCCCGGTATTCGGAGACGTTGCTGCAACCAAGTTCACCGATGTTTGCAGTGTGCGCGAGTTAGGGGCATACCCCACCGTTGCATTACCTGTTGTTCCCACAGAGAACGAGGCACCACTTCCCTGTTCCATGCTGATGGTTGCACCAATCTTGCGCACAGTCAGTTTGAACGGCTCACTTCCCAACACGATGTTGGTGTTGATATCGCCTGTGAGCGTAAAACCAGTTGCCGACACTTCGCCAGTAACATCCACTGCCAGCGTGCTTGCAGATCCAAGATTGATATTCAGTGCCTTTGCCACAACTCCAGGAAGTGCAGCCTTACCTGCAAGAACAATCTTCTTTTCCTTAATTGCACTTGCAACACCATTCATCACGGCATCGACCGATGGCAGATTTGCGAGCGAGGCAGACGGAATGTTCGTCCACGCAAGCCCCTTGACTTGGGTAGATGCATTTGCCGTCGAGCCAGTCGATGACATTGTTCCGCTGAGTGATGCGTCAATTCCGACTTGGCCGATGACAACTCCAGATGGAGACCAACGGACACAACCAGAGGTTGACTTATTTGTAATCTTTGGAATTGAGATGGTGAATCCACCGCAGAACTCCATGTTGTTGCCGTTTGTCAATTTCTGCAGCGACGGAAGATTCATATTTGCGTCATAAGAATCACTGCGGTCACCACGCCAAATTGTCAGAACGGCGTTCGTGATACCTGTCTTTTCAAATGTGAGATCACCAGCTGAACCGTCAAAGCGGGCCCATTGAGCATCGGGAGTCATCGCACCCTTCATGGCGATGGTGTTCGGGAATCCCTGAATAGTCAGTGAGCCATCCATCGAAATAAATGGACCTTGCATGAATTCGAGACAGTGACTCTCCTCTAATGGACAATCACTGGTGAACGACAATGTCGACACATAAGTGGCGCCAGAAGCAACCTGCCACGAATGCGAACTTGTTGTGAGCTTATATTTCACAGCCCCATCTACTTTTTCAATGGAACCCGAGAAAGCAGATGGGTCAACAGTCAAACCCGGAATATTGGGGGGAGAATATGGAGTTGAAGCAGCAGTTGTCGTTGCAAACGACCAGTTGTTTGCGTCTGTGACAGAGAAACTCATTTTCAATTGCAGCGAAGTGAACGGCGAAGTTGCACCTTTGTTGAAACCAACGACTACATCACCGCTAATAACACCATTCTCATTCGCCTTTGCAGCTGCTGAAACGACGTACACACCCGATCCCACGGAAAGATTGCTTGTTGGAATTTTGTCAAGACCAAGTTTTGTCTTCAATTCATTTGCGTACGGACCATCAAAGATTGGCCTCGCCATTGACTGTTTATATGACGTCACGCTGTCAATAAACAAACTCACAGCACGCATATTTGCCGGCGGCTCTGGATGCGCATTAGCCAACTTCTTCAAACGCTCTGGATGAAATTCGTCTGCAAGAACTTGTGCCTCGTAAGTAATTTCATCATTTTCATAATCGAAGTGCGGCTTCTGAAGGACAACCACAAGCGAGTCTGTTGATCCGTCTGGTTCGTGTTCAACAAGAACAGCATTTGGTGCACTCGATGCAAACATTTCATCCCAGTGGTGCACAAAGTCCGCAGTATCCAGAATCTTCACAAGACGATCAGGACGATCGGAGAATTGCACAGTGTGATAGTCCACGCCACGCATCACCAGGTGGTAGCGACCACCACCGAGATCATCTAATTCACCGGAGTCAGATGTTTGGGAGTACAGCCATGACACCTCACTGGACTCATCTTCACCTTTAACAAGGCGGTACACACCCGCGACCAGCGCGAATACGACGAGCAGGGACATCAGAGCGGCGAAAGCCTTGATGAATCGATTCGTGACTTGAGATTCTGAAGTGGACATACGTCTCCTCATTGCGCGGCTTTGTAGCCGTCAGATACAAATGTCATGTTTATCAGAACGTCACTACCTCTTCAAACATTTGGTGCAACAAAAAAGGCGCCCCGAAGGGCGCCCTCTTTATGAACTCCTCTCGGAGCTACGTCATTTAGTGGCCTGAGGATTCCAAACCGCCAGTAGCTGCAATGCGTGCATGTGTGCGACGCAATTCTGCTTCTACTTCTGCGGAGTGCTCGGTGCGCAACTGCTCTTCAAGACGAACCTTCGCTGCACGCACTGCGGCAACGTCGATATCCTCTTCCAGTTCAGCTGCATCGCTGAGGATGGTCACATGATCTGCGCCCACTTCAACGAAGCCGAGGTGAACAGCAAGGTTCTGGATGGTGCCGTCGGCCAAGTAGATGCGCGTGTGATTCTCGGTGAGTGCACCAAGAAACGCAGCGTGACCAGGAAGGAAAGCAACCTCTCCCCCTTCAAGCGTGCGAGTAATGACCTGCGTGCCTTCTCCGGAGAAAAGAACTCGCTCGGGTGACACCACCTCGACGCGCATCGTGCCGTTGGACTCAGCCATTATGCGTTCTCCTGAAGAGCCTTTGCCTTCGCGAGAACCTGCTCGACGGAACCGACGTTGAGGAATGCCTGTTCTGGCACTTCGTCGAGCTCGCCGTTAATGAGCGATTCGAACGATTCAACGGTCTCGGCAACAGGAACGTATTCGCCCTTGACGCCGGTGAAGACTTCGGCCACGTAGAACGGCTGGCTGAGGAAGCGCTGCACCTTGCGTGCACGAGACACGATGAGGCGGTCTTCTTCGGACAACTCGTCGAGACCAAGAATCGCGATGATGTCTTGGAGTTCCTTGTAGCGCTGGAGAATTTCCTGCACGCGACGTGCCACTGCGTAGTGACGGTCGCCCACGGTCTCTGGCGTAAGGATGGTTGATGTTGATGCCAATGGGTCCACAGCTGGGTAGATACCCAATGATGCGATCGAACGTGAAAGTTCGGTGGTTGCATCAAGGAAGGTGAACGTGGTGAACGGAGCTGGGTCGGTGTAGTCGTCCGCAGGCACGTACACAGCCTGAAGAGAGGTAATCGAACGGCCACGTGTTGACGTAATGCGCTCCTGGAGCTGACCCATTTCGTCAGCAAGTGTTGGCTGGTAGCCCACTGCTGATGGCATACGGCCGAGAAGTGTTGATACTTCTGAACCTGCCTGCACGAAACGGAAGATGTTGTCGATGAACAACAACACGTCCTGGTTCTGCACGTCACGGAAGTACTCCGCCATTGTGAGTGCGGAAAGAGCAACGCGAAGACGCACGCCAGGTGGTTCGTCCATCTGGCCAAACACTAAGGCTGCCTTTTCGAATACGCCCGACTCTTCCATTTCAAGACGAAGGTCGGTGCCTTCACGTGTGCGCTCACCAACACCGGCGAACACAGACACACCACCGTGCTTGGAAGCAACACGGTTAATCATTTCGGTAATGAGAACGGTCTTACCCACTCCAGCACCACCGAACAAGCCGATCTTTCCTCCAGCGAGATATGGGGTGAGAAGGTCGATGACCTTAATGCCGGTCTCGAACATGCGCTTTGAAGGCTCGAGTGTGTCAAACGCAGGTGCTGGACGGTGAATGTCCCAGCGCTCGATGTCATCGAAGTCGGAGTTCTTGCCGTCGAGCACTTCGCCCCACACGTTCCACACGTGGCCAAGGGTGCGGTTACCGACGGGCACCTGAATACCATGACCTGTGTCGCGCACGGTGGTTCCGCGCTTGAGTCCGTCAGTTGGCTTAAGGCACACGGCACGCACGCGGCTGTCACCAAGTTGCTGAGCAACTTCGGCAAGAACCGTTGTGGTCTTTCCATCCACCACGATGTCAAACTCAATTGCTGAGTTCAACTCGGGAAGGTATCCGCGAGGGAATTGCACGTCGATAACGGGACCGGCGATTGCAACAACCTTTCCTTCGTGCTTTGTCTCTGTCATGCTCATCTGGATTTCTCCTACTTTGTCGCTCTTAATTACCGGCCGACATGGCTTCGGCACCGCCGACGATTTCCATGATTTCGGTCGTGATCGAGTCCTGGCGGGCTCGGTTCATGATTCGTGAAAGGGTCTTAATCAGCTCTTCGGCGTTGTCTGTTGCAGACTTCATCGCGCGCTGACGGAAGGCATGCTCTGACGCTGCTGCGTTGAGGAGTGCCGCATAGACGCGGGCCTCGACGTAGCGCGGAAGCAATGTCTCGAGAATTGTTTCTGGCGTGGGCTCGAACTCGTAGTCACGTCCACCCTCTGACTTACCATCGCCACCTTCGGTGACTTGCGTGTCAAGAGGAACCAATGGACGCTGCACAACTTCTTGTGAACCGGCAGTAATGAAACGGGTGTACACCAACTCGACGCGATCAACTTCGCCTGCTTCGTACAAACCTGTGACGTACTCACCAATTTCCTTGGCGATTGCATACGTTGGATTGTCGGTGAAGCCAGCGTATGACTTGCCGATGTTGTAACCGCGAAAGCGGAAGTAACCCTCTGCCTTACGACCAATAGCGACAACCGTGTGGTTGCGACCCTTGAGTGCGTCTGCTTTGATCTCGCCTTCAGTGGCGCGAAGTACACCGGCGTTGTAGCCACCACACAAACCACGGTCAGCTGACAACACGACATAGCAAACGTTTTTCACTTCAGAGCGACCAGCAAGCAAAGGTGATTCGCTTCCTGCACCGGCTGCTGAAAGATCGCGAACAACTTCAGTGATCATGTCGCTGTACGGCACGGCTGCGACGACGCGTTGCTGCGCCTTCACAATGCGCGATGCAGCGATGAGCTCCATTGCACGTGTGATTTTCTTTGTCGCCTGAACGGACTTGATGCGTCCGCGCAGAATTCGTTCCTGACCGCCAGCCACTTAATTACTCCGTCGCGAGGGTCTTGTTGCTTGCTGCTTCACCGAGTTCCTCGGCAGAAGTAGCGGTGGGATCAACAGAACCAGCCTTAGGGGCAGTGACTTTGAACTGCGCCTTGAATGCAGCAACGATGTCGCCGAGATCGGCAGGCACATCAGCCTTTGCATTGGAAGCAAGCTCCGCCATCATTGCGCCATGACGTGAATTCACGTATGCAAGCAATTCGGTTTCGAAACGAGATACATCTGCCACTGGGATGGAGTCCAAGTAGCCCTTGGTGCCGGCGAAGATTGAAACAACCTGCTCAGCAACTGGCATCGGAGAGTTGAGGTTCTGCTTCAACAATTCCACCAAGCGGTAACCGCGCTCAAGCTGTGCCTTCGACACTGCGTCAAGTTCGGAACCGAAAGTTGCGAATGCTTCGAGCTCACGGAACTGCGCAAGGTCAAGCTTCAGGGTTCCGGAGACGCCCTTCATTGCCTTGGTCTGTGCAGCACCACCCACGCGAGAAACCGAGACACCTACGTCAACAGCAGGACGAATACCTGACTTGAAGAGGTTGTCCTGCAAGTACACCTGGCCGTCGGTGATCGAAATCACGTTGGTGGGAATGTATGCGGACACGTCGCCAGCCTTGGTTTCAATCACTGGCAATGCAGTGAGTGAACCGGCCTTGTTCTCGTCGCTCAGCTTTGCTGCGCGCTCAAGGAGGCGGGAGTGGAGATAGAAAACGTCGCCAGGGTATGCCTCGCGGCCTGGTGGACGACGAAGGAGCAATGACATCTGGCGGTATGCCTCAGCTTGCTTGGAAAGGTCGTCATAAACGATGAGTGCGTGCTCGCCATTTTCCATCCAGTGCTGGCCAACGGCACAACCTGAGTATGGAGCGAGGTACTTGAACGGTGCAGGCTCTGATGCAGGAGCAGCAACAACAACTGTGTATTCAAGCGCGCCGTGCTGACGAAGTGTCTCCACCGTGTTTGCGATGGTGGAACCCTTCTGACCGATTGCAACGTAGATGCACTTCACACCAAGACCACGCTGGTTGATGATGGTGTCGATAGCAACAGTGGTCTTACCGGTCTTACGGTCACCAATGATGAGTTCGCGCTGTCCACGACCAATTGGGGTCATTGCGTCGATCGACTTGATGCCGGTCTGCAATGGCTCGTGCACTGGCTTGCGACCCATGATTCCAGGAGCCTGGACTTCCACGGGACGGCTGATTGCGCCAACGATGTCGCCCTTGCCGTCGATGGGCGTACCAAGTGCGTTAACAACGCGACCAAGCATTGCGTCGCCAACAGGGACGGAGAGAATGCGACCGGTTGCTTTTACAGCCTGGCCTTCTTCAATGGAGTCGGCTTCGCCGAGCACTACTGCACCGATGAGATCTTCATCAAGGTTGAGAGCGAGACCAACGGTTCCGTCCTCGAACTCGAGAAGTTCGTTCACCATGCAGTTAGGCAAGCCCGAAACGCGGGCGATACCGTCGCCCACTTCTGCGACGCGACCAACAGTGGTTGCCTCGAGTGATTGCGAGTAGCCAGCAAGGCCACCTGTAATCGCCGATGCGATGTCACTGGCGGAGAATGTGATGTCTGCCATGTCTTCCTTCTTTACGCGAAATGTTCTTTACAACCGGCTCTTGAGCTGGTCGAGCTTGCTGCGGACGGAGGCGTCGATGACTTCATCGCCGACAGTGGCAACGATGCCACCAACGACGGTTGGATCAACAACAACCTTGAGGTTCACCTGAGTGTTGAACTTCTTTCCAAGTGCATCAGCGAGACGCTTCTGCTGGTCTTCAGAAAGTTCAACGGCGCTACGAACTTCGGCGACCTTACGGCCGGCGCTGCCTGCAACGTTCTCGCTGATGCTTGCGGCAATTGCGCGAAGATCGCGTGCCTTGCCTGCACCAAGAACAAGTGAGATGAATTGTGCGGTGAGACGATGTCCCTTGCCTTCGAGAAGCTTCTCGACGATCTCCTGGCGCACTGCGATGGGGAGTAACTCATCGGTCAGCTTGCTACGGAGATCATCGTTTGCATCGATGGCACGAACAACCGCGGAGAACTCAGCTTCAACGCGATCGAGGACACCCTCGGAAGCGGCGATAGCCGAGAGAGATGAAACGTATGCGTCGATGCTCATCGTGCGACTCCTGAGATGAAGTTTTCAATGAGGTCTTGGCGAACCGAGTCGTTCACTGCAGAAGCAATGACTTTGTCGGATGCAATACGTGCAAGACGCTTGATATCTGCTGCAAGTTCGTCTTGAACTCGACCAGATGCGTTTGCGATGTCTGCAAGTGCCTTCGCTTCGACGTCTGCCATTTCAGCAGCGACTCGCGTACGACCTTCAGAGATGACTGCTGCTGCAGCTGCATCTGCTTCGGCAAGGATGCGTGCGCGCTCGGAGGAGATGTCTCCGAGTGCGGAACGAATCTGCTGTGCTTCAGCTTCTGCGTTGGTGCGTGCGTTGCGAGCGTTGTCGATTTCGTTTTGAATGCGCTCGGTGCGGGCAGCAAGCGACTTCTTCACCATTGGGCCGGCGAACTTGACCAGAGCACTAATCACCAAGACGGAGGAGATGCCGCCATAGATGATTTCGAAGGTCTCAGGCAAGAGCCAGTGGTGAGATTGGTACGTCGGCGCTCCGCCTTCGCTTGCAATCAAGATTGAAGTGATAACTGAGTTCATCATGAGCGTGCGCCCTCCATTGCGGAAGCAACAGCTGCATTCACAACTGATGCGTCAGGAGCCTTGCCCAAAGCAAGTTCTGCCACACGAGATGCCACAGTCGCGACAGCGGAGGCGACATCGCCTTGCGCTGCAGCACGAGCTGCTGCATTCTTCTGATCTGCTTCGGCACGAGCTGCTGCAATGCGAGCGTTGACTTGTGCCAACTGTGCATTGCGCTCATTGTCGACAGTCTGACGAGCTGCATCAACACGACCGGCTGCTTCGGCGCGTGCTGCGGCGAGAGCCTTCTCGTATTCGGCAACGTCGGACTTTGCGTCAGCCTTCACTTGATCAGCACCTTCAGAGTTCGCACGGATCGACGCATAACGCGCGTCCATGCTCTTCTTCAAGCGTGGGAACAAGAAATAACGCATGAGGACAAACAGGACCAAGAAGGACCCTGCAGCCCACAACATTTCATTTTTTGCTGGGTTGACCGGGTTTGGCGCCGTCTTGGTTTCAGCAACAGTCTCTTCGGTCGTCGTCTCAGCTGGTGCTGAGGACGCCATCAATTCTGCTTCTGGAACCGTTGTGTCTGTCGATTCCGACGACACAAGACGGACCTGCACCTGATCACCCGTTTGGGTGACTATCGCAGTCAGCATCTCATCTCCTGGTCTCCGAATAAACGGAGGACGATTGTGGACTCGGACTCAAATTCGCGGATTAGGCGAACTTGAGAAGAATGAAGACCACGAAGCCGATAAGGGCGAGTGCTTCGGTAAATGCAATACCGAGGAACATCGTGGTACGAACCATGCCGGCAGCCTCTGGCTGACGTGCCATTGCCTCGACGGACTTACCGACGAGGTTGCCAATTCCGAGTGCTGGTCCGATTGCGGCAAAGCCGTAAGCGAGACCTGCACCAAGAGCTGTCAATCCGCCGCCAACGGAGTTTGGGTCCTTGACGATGGGTTCGGCTGCTGCGAGCAGTGAAAGTGCTTCCATTTTGATTTCTCCTAGTTAGTGATTTGGGTTGGGAGACCTTGTTGTGGCCTAGTGCTCCGGGTGAGCCGCTCCGCCGATGTACACCGCGGCAAGCATGGCGAAAATGTACGCCTGCAAGAACGCGACGAGCACCTCGAACGACGTAAGGAACACGAGCATAAAGAACGGCAAGATGCCGACGGGGATGAGGATTTTGTCCTTTGCTTGGAACAAAGCCTCAGAGAGCAATGCGAAGGTCACCAGAAGAATGTGACCAGCGAGCATGTTTGCAAACAAACGAACCGCAAGAGAGAACGGACGAACAAGCAACGTGGAGATGAGTTCGATCGGTGTCACCAAGATGTAGAGAGCCTTGGGAACTCCTGGAGGGAACAACACGCTCTTGAAGTAACCAATGGGGCCTTGGTGCTTGATGCCTGTTGCGTTGAACACAACCCACACAAGAAGTGCAAGGAACATCGGAACTGCCATACGCGCAGTTGCAGGCATCTGGAAGAACGGAATGATTCCGGGCACGTTGCACAAGTAGATGAACATGAACACGGTGAGAAGGAATGGAGTCCAGGACAATCCGTCCTTACCCATCGTCTGCATGATCACACCGTCTTCAATGAAGTCAACAATGATTTCAGCGAGGTTGCGAGAGCCCTTTGGTGCTTCGTTGACATCGCTCTTACGGCCGGCCAAGAAAAAGAGTCCAGAGCTAATCAACACTGCAAGAACAGCAATGAGGGAGATCTTGTTGAAGCTAGGGAACAAGTCCTTCCAAACAAGGATCTCGTTAATTTCCGGAAATTCAAGAGCAATCACGTTCGATTAATCCTTCGCTTGGTGTTTGTCGGGGAGACGAGACTTTGACAAGTATGGCTTACGGG
>JBEDFA010000058.1:0-4602 GCA_041175365.1 Actinomycetota bacterium
CTGGTCAACACAATGATCGGAATCACAAGCATCCTTGCTGGCATCACTTCTGAACTCATCGGCGTGCGACCAGCGATTCTGGTCTTTGCATCTGCCGCAGCATGTGCCTCAGTTGTTTATATCTTTGCGACCGCTGGAATCAGGAAGCGTCTGCACACTGCACAGCAGCAGCAATAAGTCGCTCACGACGAGGGTCTCCATCGGCGACTGTCATCATGGTGTTCATCACATAGGAGAACCCCATCTGACGTGATGGATTTGCGAATGCACATGAGCCGCCGGCGCCATCGTGACCAAAGCTGGTAGGCCCTGCAAATGGCGTACGGGGACTATGCACCATGAAACCCATTGCGAAATCTGTTTCAGAGATCAGCACCTGATCCATCTCTCCCTTTGGCGTGTTGCTAACGGCTGCACGTGCACGAGCTTCTTCACCCAAGATGCGCACACCATCAACTTCGCCCACGGTTGCCGCATAGATGCGCGCAAGTGATCGGGCGTTTCCAATGCCATTAGCACCAGGAATCATCGCACGATGAACTTCTGGCTTATTGAACACACCATTCCCGAATGCACCGTTGAGACCTAATGCTTCAGCACCTTTTGTGCCAGGAGCACTGCGCTCCATCATCAGCTTTGCGACCTCAGGCGTGAACTTCGGAATGGGATGTGCCATCAAGCGTGCAACACGAGGCTCCAACTCTTCTGGCAATCCGATATGAAATTCAGCATTCAAGGGCGACACGATTTCATCGCGAACGAATTGTCCGATGCTCTTGCCCGTCACGCGACGAACAAGTTCACCGGCCAGCCAACCGAACGTAATGGCGTGGTATCCATGAGTGGAGTCCACCGGAAAGCGTGGTGCTGTTGCTGCAAGACGGGCTGTCACCGTTTCCCAATCAAGTGCTTCTTCCAGAGTGATGTCTCCATCCACCGTGTACAAGCCGGCCCGATGCGACAACAGTTGAGCAACAGTGACATCGCCCTTCCCCTGAGCTGCGAATTCTGGCCAATACGTAGCAACTTTTTCGCAGTAGTCAAGAAGACCACGCTCAACGCACATCGCCACAGCAATGGATGTAATGCCCTTGGTCGTCGAGAACACGACCTGAAGAGCATCGGCGTCATAGGGAACCGTGTGGTCCTTATCGCGCCATCCGCCTACAACGTCCACGACACATTCGCCACGGTGATACACCGCAACTGCTGCGCCATGTTCTTCGCCTTTTTCAAAGCCTTCGAGAAAGGCCTCACGTACGGGTTCCCACCCTGACGCAACCTTGTCAACGGTGAGTAACGACATGATCAGCCGTCGATGATGGAGCGAAGCTTTTCAATCTGACCGACTGGGTCTGGTCCGACTGGGTTCACCGACAACACGGTGACTCCGGCTTCCTTGTAAGCAGCGACACGCTCCTTGATGAAGCCTGCGCTTCCCACGAGGTTTGCGTTCATGATCCACTCAGCAGGAATCTTGCTTGCAGCTTCGTCCTTCTTGCCATCAAGGTAGAGATCCTGAATTTCCACTGCTTCCTTTTCGAAGCCATAATCGCGACAGACGTCGTTGTAGAAGTTCTTTCCACGAGCGCCCATGCCACCGACGTACAACGCCATGTGTGGTCGAGCAGCATCAAGGACCTTCGCTTGAGCTTCACCCGTGAGCGACTCATCGATGGCCAACATGCCGCCTGCGGAAATATCGAGACGTGGACGGCTCGGATCACGCTTTGCAAGACCCGCCTTCAACTGATCGCCCCACACGTTGTGATAACGCTCTGGGTAGAACATGATTGGCAACCAACCATCTGCAAGTTCTGCAGTGGCTTCAACGCTCTTGTCCTTCAATGACGCCCACCAGATGGGGATGTCCTTGCGCACAGGATGGTTGATGAGCTTCAACGCTTTTCCAAGACCTGTTCCCTGACCTGCTGGCAACGGAATCTGCACGGTCTTACCGTCATAACGAAGAGGCTCTTCGCGTGCCCACACATTGCGACACACTTCGATGTATTCCTTGATGCGCTGCATTGGCTTCTCATAGGGCACACCATGGAAACCTTCGATGACCTGTGCACCCGATGCGCCCAAACCAAGAATGAAACGACCATCGCTCACATAGTCACAACCGGCGGCAGTCATTGCCATGAGTGCAGCAGTACGTGAATACACGTTGACGATGCCAGTACCGATTTCAACACGGCTGGTCTTTGCAGCGAGGTAGCCCACCTGGGAGATGGCGTCGAAGCTGTATGCCTCGGCGATCCACACCTGGTCGAGACCAGCTTTCTCCAGCTCAACAACACGGTCGACTGCTTCTTTAAAACCACCGGAGTAGTTAATTCCCATTGACAGCTTCATGGCTTCCCCCTTGAATCGTTTCCCGAACCCTACGACTCTCGAGGCGGGCCATGCGATTCGAGTGCCAAAGTCCGTTTCTGGTGCGACACTAAGCCCATGGAATTGACCCCGACTTCGCGCTTCATCACCTTGCGCGACGGCAATCAATTGCGCATTCTGGAATGGTCCCGACCCGAGGACTCCCCTGGTGTTCCCATCCTTCTTGTACATGGGCTCGCGTCCAACGCCCGACTCTGGGACGGCCCCGCTCGCAGGCTTGCTGAGCTCGGACACGCCGTCGTTGCCGTTGATCTTCGCGGACACGGCCTAAGCGACAAGCCCGACGATGGCTACGAGATCAATATGGTCGCGGACAACATCGCAGAAGTCATCACAGCGTTACATCCACATCAATCCGCAGCGCAGAAGCCGCTCGTCATTGGTCAGTCGTGGGGAGGCAACCTGGTTGTCGAACTCGCCCATCGCCATCCGGAACTCATTCGCGGCATCGTCGCCGTTGATGGCGGCACCATTGAATTGTCACAAGCATTCCCCAACTGGGATGAATGCGAACGCACACTTCGACCGCCCGCCATCGCAGGCATGCAGTACGACAGATTGCGTTCCTATATTCGTGCCGCGCACCAAGATTGGTCAGAAGAAGCCATCGATGGCCAGATGTACAACATGGAACATCTGGAAGACGGAACCATTCGCCCACACCTAACAATGGAACGACACATCAAAATTCTGCACAGTCTTTGGCAACACATGCCATCCACATTGTGGGAGAACATCACAGTTCCTGTTCTCTTCACACCTGCAGCAAAGCAAGAAGACGATCACACTCGTACAAAGCGTGCCCAAATCGCACAAGCATTGCGAGTTCTTCCGCGTGCAAGGGTCGAGTGGTTCGAACCTGCCGACCATGACCTACACGCACAATTCCCTCATCGTTTTGCGGCCGTTGTTGACGACGCACTCACCACAGGATTCTTCTCATGAGCCTTCCGCGCATTCTGACCATCATGGGTTCTGGCGAAACTGCGCCAACGATGGTGTCGACACATCGCAAATTGACATCGATGTTGGCGAAGCCCGTCAAAGCAGTTCTCCTCGATACCCCTTATGGATTTCAAGAGAACGCTCCCGAGCTTGCAACGCGGGCCGTGGATTATTTCCACACCTCCGTCAACATCGACATTGCTGTCGCAGGCTTGGTTCGCTTGCATGACACTCATATTGCAGCCGACCCAGTACAAGTAGAGCGCGGCCTGCGTGCGGTGTCCGATGCGGATTATCTCTTTGCCGGTCCAGGTTCACCCACCTACGCACTTCGACAGTGGAGTGGCTCCACCGTTGGGCACAGCATCATTGACAAATTGATGAACGGCGGCATTGTCACTTTTGCATCCGCTGCTGCACTCACCCTTGGCAAAGTCACCGTGCCCGTGTACGAGGTGTACAAGGTGGGCCAAGACGTACAGCGCCTTGATGGCCTAGACATCTTGTCCGCGATTGGTATTAACGCCGCAGTAATTCCGCACTATGACAATGCCGAGGGCGCTAACCACGACACGCGATTCTGTTACCTCGGAGAAGCTCGCCTTCGCATGTTTGAAGATCTATTGGACGCTGAAACCTATGTTCTTGGAGTTGATGAACACACCGGCCTCATCATCGACCTTGATGCACAATCTGCAACCGTCGTTGGCAATGGCACTGTGACACTGCGCCTGCGTGAACGATCCTTCATTTACGAAACCGGCTCCACCCTCCCCCTCGCGACTCTGCAAAACCCCTGGCAGTTATTGGAATCTGCATCGCAACCAGGATCGCTCAGTAATGCATCGACGAATCCTCGTGGTTCAGACATGGCGCAGGATGTCGCCACGAGCGATGTTCGCTCGCAGAGCGCATCGCGAAGTGGTGAGCATCCTGGAAGCCTTGGCGAGGCCCTCGAGATTTATCAAGGAGAATTTGATGAGTCGATTGCGAATCGCGATGCAGATGGCGCCGTGCGTGCGTGTCTTGCATTGGAGCAAGCCATTCATGATTGGTCCGCGGACACTCTTCAAGGTGATGTCGCCGACCGTGCCCGCGCAGCCGTACGCGGAATGATCAGCAGCTTGGGTGATGCGGCCGTTAGCGGTGTGCGAAACCCACGTGATGTTGTCGCACCGTACGTTGAAGCCATGCTCGCTATTCGCGCAACAGTTCGCGCTGAGAAGCGTTACGACTTGTCCGACGTCATCCGCGATG
>JBEDFA010000059.1:0-5169 GCA_041175365.1 Actinomycetota bacterium
ATGCAGAAGGGCAATGTCTTTCTCGCCGGTGACTCTGCGCATCAGACCCCGCCGTTCGCTGGTCAAGGTCTGAATTCGGGAATGCGCGATGCCATCAACCTTGCCTGGAAGATTTCCTTCGTGAAGCGTGGAATTGCGACCCCGAAGATTCTCGACACCTATTCCACTGAGCGTGTTCCACATGTGCGAAGCACTGTTGGTCATGCAGTTGACATGGGCCGTCTCATTGACCAACTGGCGGGCAAAGTCAGCCACGGTGTTGATGTTGAGAGTGGATACGGAGGAACACGTCCTGCGCCGTTCCTTGAAAAGGGCATTGTTGTGGGGGATGATCCGCGCGTTGGACACCAGTTCTGGTTCCACCCTGAGGTGTCTAAAGCCGTCACAACAAACGGTGCATCATTTGCAGTAGTTGTTGCTACTGAAATTGAGTTGCCCGAAGAATTTCGCGCACTGAGCGCAATTGTTGTGGTTGCACCAGAAGCGATTTCGGGTTCATACGCAGTGGTGGTGCGACCAGATCGTTATGTGGCCGCCGTTGCTCAGAATGAAAATGAGTTAATGGCTCTTGCGGCTACTCTCAGAACATATGTCTGAAGAAGCTCCAAAGTTTCAACATCTTCCTGAATTGAAAGAGAAGCACGACTGCATGTCGTGTGGTTCACCTTTTGCTACTGCGTGGAGCACGACCGAAGGCAAAGCGTGGTTGTGCCGCGAATGTGCAAACCTTCACGGGCTTGGTTGCCCGTAGTACTTACGCGAGTACTTTACGCAAGCCGGTGATGGCGGCATCGCCAACTTTGTTGAACACCTTGTTGAGCGCAAAGTTCATTGGAGCTAGGAACCAGTGAAAGTTGAGCACTGCATCGTACGTAACATCGCATCCGGAGGCAGTCGGTGTCACTGTGATGCGATCGATTGAAACAAGTTGGCTATTGCGACCTTTCACCAACATCATGCGTGGAGCATCGAACTCGAGAGTCTCATAACGGAGAACTGAATCTTTTCCACCTTTGCCGCGAACAGTGATATCAAAAATGGTGCCAAGACCTGCTCCGTCGCCTTTCACTTGCTCGACCTTCTTGATGCCACGATCCCACTCGGCAAAATTGCGAAGATCGGACATGTATGCGAATGCCTCTTCCGCTGTTTTTGAAGAAGGAACTGTCGCGACGTAATGAGCCATGCTCTATTTAACCCCAGTGACAAGCATCCCATTCCCCAATTCGTACTTCATGCGTAGGTTGACGGTGTGAAAACTTCCTGCCCCAACCCAGTGAAGCGTGCCGTGATGACGCAACGCTGGACGAATCTTGCGTATGTGCATTGGCGCTATGAGCCATCGGTGATTCAGGCCTTACTCCCTGAAGGACTCGAAGTAGATACGCATGATGGAAGTGCGTGGGTAGGACTTATTCCGTTCTCCATGCGAGATGTTGGAGTTCCGAAGCTTCCACCAGTTCCATATTTCGGAAATTTCCCAGAAGTGAATGTGCGCACCTATGTCAAGCGAAATGGAATTCCAGGAGTGTGGTTCTTCTCGTTGGATGTCAACAGACTTGCACCCGCGCTGGTTGCACGAACGACGTATCTCCTGCCGTACTGCTGGGGAAAAGCATCAAATGAGCTAGCAGATGATGTTTTGAAAACATCCGTGCGCCGTCGTTGGCCCGATGTTGCCTCCACAAAGATCGAAGTTCGTGTGGGTGATGCGGTTACTGAACAAGATGAACTGCAGAAATTCCTGACAGCTCGCTGGGGTCTTTACTCAAAAGGAATTGGCAACTCGTTGATGTACGCACCCGTTGACCACGAGCCTTGGCCATTGCATCGTGCTCAATTGGTCTCTCTAGCGGACACGTTGGTCATTGCCGCAGGAATTCCAACGCCACAGGGTGAGCCACATGTGATGTTTTCGCCCGGAGTTTCCGTCCGTATCGGACTTCCACATCGGGTGAAGTTGTAACTACCTGCGACGAGGTCGAGCGGCAGGCATCCAGTTTTCGCCAGCAATCTCATTGATGTGCTGCACATAGCGCTCGCCAACAGGTTCAAGAATTGCCAACAACGTTTTGGTGTTGTCTTCGCCAAACTGCTTCCACACCATCTCACACAGAGCATCAGTGCGTGCTTCCACCTCTTGTCGATATGCAACGCCAGCGTCATTCACCACTCCATCGGTGACGAATCCGCGCTCGGCCAGGTTTGCTAGCCCTATTTCGATTTCGGCATCATCAGCACCGCGGCTGCGAGGGATCCATTCTTTCGGATATCCCATCCACGCATCGTGTAGGAGACCAGCTTCAACGAGACCAATGTTGTCATTTACCAAAATTCCAAAGTGTGTGTCACCACGCCATTCACGAATGCAGTTCAGTGCATTCCACGCAGACATAAATGGGTCAGTTGGTCGCGGCCAAGACTTATGTGCGGCGAATAACACGCGACCAGAAGCGGGAATTGCATCCACTGTTTTCCAGAGATCATCTGCAAGTGCAGCGAATGGTTCGATGATCTGTGGAGTCATCTCTTCGATGCCTGAACGGACAGCAGCATCACGCGCAACAGTGACGTCGTGCCAATTCTTAATGTGGGGTGCGGCGTGTGCGAGGGAAAACTGAATGAATTCGCGCTTGATTGTGTAGAACGCCGCGAACACTGCTTCGGCGCCAGCAATTGCTAAAGGTGCACTGCGGTTTGTGATGTAGTGACCAAGGCCATCGGGTACGCCCAGTGCCGCCAAGTTATCTTTTGCGCGCTGATCCCAAAAGATCCAACCGAGAAATTGGTGCGATGCAAAAGAAGAACGTCGTGTGAGGTCTGCCCAATCGGTCATGAGACGACCGTAGTGCAGTCACTCTGTTTGTGTCGTGAGTACTAACTATTCGCTGGCCCGACGAGAGATGAGAGTTCATTGTGAATTTCATCTGTGCCGTGATGGGCAACGTCATCGAGACGACCGAGATATGTAATCGCTACTTCTCCGTTTTCCACGGCGCCACCATCGGTCTCTGGATGCATCTGGGTTGGTTCGCCGTAATTCATTCGCACGTAGTACGAACCGGCATAGCCCTCTTTGGCTTCCAGGGTCGCGCTTGACATGGCGCGAGGAACAATGTGGCCAACACCAGTGCGACGCCATCCCTTGATGTCGTTCACTTCACAGTTCGGCACATTGACATTGATGACGACAGGCTCTGCAGGTTTGTTTGCGAGGTATCCCTGCACGACACATGCGGCGACAGTTGCAGCGGTGTCCCACTTTTGCCCTTTGACTGCATCGTCCCAACCTTGACCTTCCACACCGAATCCGGTGACGGCCTGGCTGACAGCGATTCCGCTAACACCACCGTTGCGTGCGGTGATAGCAGCACCGACAGTGCCCGAGTGATACACGGATCGTCCAACGTTGGCGCCTGGGTTGATACCCGAAACAACAAGATCAAAAGGGTCGCCATAGAGACCGAGGCGAGCAAAGAAGACACAGAGGGCGGGTGGACCAGAGACGGCCCACGCGGTGTCGATTCCCTCTACCTGACGATGATGCACCTCAGGCTGGATGAGGTGGAGTGCGCCGATGGCTGCGCCCGCTCCTGAATATTCCTGGTCGGGCGCAGCAATCACAACTTCTCCAAAGGGACGCATCGCGCGGGCCAAGACATGAAGTCCCACAGAGTCGATGCCGTCGTCGTTGGTAACCAAAATGCGCATGGGGACAGTTTGCCCGATACAGGTGAACACTGGCTTACGGGGAGGTGTTGATGGATGGCATCTGGCTATGGAAGTCCTGAAATGTCGGTGGTACGGTTCGTGGTTGTTGGCGTTCTCGCCAATTCATGGGTGGAGGGGGAACCACAATGACCTACGCAGGCGACCGCATTTTGTATGACGCGGACACACACATCATGGAGCTTCCGGATTTCTTGAGGAAGTATGCCGATCCGGACATTCGTGAAGAACTGCCGCTAGTTGACTACGGCCGTTCATTGGTAACCGATGAAGAAGTCGCTGTCATTACAGCGAATGGCTCACGGCATTCCGAAGAGCACAGAAATTCTTTGGTTGCACTTGGTGATCGAATGATTACCGAAGTGAAGGAGATTCAGGCCCTTGGTGCTTTCGACAAGCACGACCGTGTCATTGCGAACGACATGTTGGGCTTCATGAAGCAAATCGTGTTTGCAACTCACAGCTTGCATATGCCGTTCTCTCCTTCGAAGAAGATCGATGATCGTTTGCGTTACGGCGGTGCTCGTGCGCACAACCGTCACATGGCTGATTTCTGTTCCATTGATGATCGTTTGATGGGCGTTGCTGCGATTCCTCTGGAGAACCCAGAACTCGCCCTTGAAGAAGTGAAGTTTTCTTTGGAGAACGGGTTGGAAGCGATGTGGATTCCCCATCGTCTTGCCGGAGATCGCTCACCAACACACGTGGATTACAACCCCATCTGGGCATTGTTGCAAGAAGCGCAAGTTCCATTGGTGTTTCATGTCGGTGGTAACCCGCTACAACTTCCACCAGCGTGGAACAACAATGGTCGTGCAGTTACTAAGGACTGGATGGGCGGCGGCGAGAACGTCCGCGCTCGCGACGCTGTTGTTTTGCACCAAGGCATCGAAACGTTCATCGGCATGATGGTGATGGACGGAGTGTTGGAAGAGTTCCCACGCTTGAAGATGGCTTCAGTGGAATTGGGCGCAGGCTGGGTGCCAGAAACTTTGGTGCGCCTAGACGCCACCCACAAGGCGTACTCCAAGGTTGATGAGCGATTGAAGAGCTTTACTCGTCGTCCATCTGAACAAATCACGGAGCAGATGGCATTCACGCCATTCGTATTTGAAGATGTGTCCCGTTTGATCGCACATTCCAATGATGACTTGTATTTGTTCTCGAGCGATTACCCGCACACTGAAGGTGGTCGTGACCCAATCGCTCGTTTTGAATCCTGCATGCAAGATGTGCCGCAGGTATCCATCGACAAGTTCAACTCTGGGAACTTCCTGCGGGTCTTCCCACGAGCCAGCGTGACCGCACGCGGCTAACTGCACCAATACTCACCATTGCTGCACCGCCGACGATGGCGGAACGTGTCAGCAATGTGATGTCGTGGGTAAAGCCAAAGAAGTCTGAACCCATCGGCGTGACAAAAGCAGCAACGGCGAGACC
>JBEDFA010000060.1:0-19409 GCA_041175365.1 Actinomycetota bacterium
GAGCAGTTGTCCGGTGGATATCTCGCTGTGAACTGGGAAGCAAACGTCGAAGAGATTGCTCACTTCATCCAGCCACACCCAAGCCTTTCTGAATTGTTCGGTGAGACAGTGATGTCTCTCACGGGCCGCAGCATCAACTCATAAATCGCAACGCAAGGAACTACGAACATGGCAGAGATCACGCTCCCACAACTCGGCGAAACAGTCACCGAAGGAACCATCACACGTTGGTTCAAGAAGATTGGTGACACTGTTGCAGCAGACGAGCCATTGTTCGAAGTGTCGACCGACAAAGTCGATACGGAAGTTCCATCACCGATTGCAGGTGTGTTGACGGAGATTCGCGTTGCTGAAGGTGACACCGTCGCTGTCGGCACAGTCATCGCCGTCGTTGGCGACGCATCTTCAGCTCCTGCGCCTGCTGCCGCGCCAAGTGCGGCTTCAGAACCCGAAACCCAAGCTGCCGCCACAACTCCTTCGGCACCGGCCTCAGAACCCGAAACCCGCACAAGTGCGAAGGTTTCGGAACCTGAGCCGGTACCCGCAGTTGCAACGGCAACTCCGGCCGCTGCGAGTGCTCCCGCATCGTCTTCAGCTAACTCATCGGCAGGGATTGTTCTGTCGCCGGTGGTGCGCAAGTTGATCGCAGAGAATGGTCTTGACGCATCACGCATCAATGGCACTGGTCCTGGTGGACGCATCACGCGTGATGACGTTGTTGCAGCAATCGCATCCAAGGGTTCTGCACCTTCGGCAGCCCCAGTTGTCGCTGCAAGTTCTGCACCTGCAACTGCGCCTCGCAGTGTTGCACCACGCGTCGTCGCCGGCAATCGTGATGAAGTCGTTGCGTTGTCGAAGATTCGTCAGGCAACCGGTGTTCATGCACTGATGAGCAAAGACGCCATCCCTGCTGCATTCAGCGTGGTGGAAGTCGACTTCGCAAATGTTGATGCAACTCGTTTGCGCGTGAAGGATGAATTCAAAGCAGCGGAAGGTTTCAGCCTTACTTATTTGCCGTTCATCGCACGTGCCGTTGTTGACGCAATCAAGGAATTCCCACACATGAACTCATCAGTGGGCGAGAGCGAACTCATCGTTCACAAGTTTGTTGATCTTGGTATCGCGATTGACCTTGACTATCAGGGTCTCTTGGCTCCAGTGATTCGCGATGCAGACGAGAAGCGCCTTCGCGCAATCTCGCGTGAAGTGAATGACCTCGCGATTCGTGCACGTTCACGCCAGTTGTCTCCAATGGAGATCTCTGGTGGAACATTCACCATCACAAACAATGGTTCATCAGGCTCCGTGCTCACCATGCCAATCATCAACCAGCCGCAGGTTGCAATTCTCTCTACTGATGCAGTGAAGAAGAAGCCAGTGGTCATTGAGATTCCTGGTGGCGGCGAGAGCATCGCAATTCACCCTGTGGGCAACCTTGCAATGGCATGGGATCACCGCGCATTCGATGGCGCATATGCAGCGCACTTCCTCGTGAAGGTGAAGTCAATTCTCGAGACACGCGACTGGTCGTCCGAGGTCTAAGTCAGGCCATCGCGACGGAAGTGTTCGACACCATGGCCGACACATCCATACAACTTCATGTGCGGTGGCTGGGGCGTGTCCCGTATGCCGAAGCGCTTGCAGTGCAAGATGCAATGTTCCGTCATGGAACGGGCAATCGTTTGTTGCTGATGGAGCATCCGCATGTCTTCACATACGGACCCTCTGCAGATTTGAAGAAGAACCTTCGTTGTGACCCCGCTGAAGTGGGTGCGGATTTCGTTCGCGTGAAGCGTGGTGGCGACATCACTTATCACGGTCCCGGCCAATTGGTGGGATATCCCTTGGTGAACTTGCAACCAAAGCGTGGCAATGATGGCCCTGCGGATTCCGTTGCGTATGTGTGTTCTGTTGAACAAGTGATCATCAATTCATTGCATGAGATTGGTCTCACAAATGCAGGTCGTTTCGCCGGCTATCCAGGCGTGTGGCTTGATGTCGACACAAATCCTCGCAAGATTTGCGCAATCGGTGTTCGCGTTAGTCGACGTCGCACCATGCACGGTTTTGCCGTGAATGTGCACACCGACCTTGAGTACATGAGCACCAACATTATTCCGTGCGGTATTGATGAGTATCCGGTGACATCGATTGCTGCTGAAGGTATTGAAATTTCAATGCAAGATTTCACGGATGTTGTTGCGCGACATGCTGCGGACACGTGGGGTAATGGCGAGATGGAACGTCAAGACGTTGCATGGAAGCAGACCCCTGACGATTTGTCTGCGTTCTCTCGCGGCGAAGGTCCTGGTCAACCGGTGCGTATGTTGAGCCGCCTTGCACGTGCCGGTGTTGAAGATTCCATCCCATTGTCAGAGCGCAAGCCGGACTGGATTCGCCCGCATGTGAAGCATGGCGAAGAAGTGTTGACCCTGAAGAAGACTCTTCGGGATCTTTCACTGGTCACTGTGTGTGAAGAAGCTGGTTGCCCGAACTTGTCGGAATGCTGGAACGACGGCACTGCGACATTCATGGTGTTGGGTGAGCGTTGCACGCGAGCTTGTGGTTTCTGTTTGGTGGATACGCAGAAGCCTGAGGCGCCAGATGCGCAAGAACCTTCACGAATTGCAGATGCCGTCACAAAGATGGGTTTGAAGTTTGCGGTACTCACGATGGTGGCGCGTGACGATCTTGACGATGAAGGCATGACTCATGTTGCTGAATGCATTCGTGCAATTCGCAATGTTGATGCAAGCATCCAAGTAGAAACCTTGATCTCTGATGCGCGTGGTACTGACTCGTTGAAAATTCTGATTGAGGCACGTCCTGACGTGTTCAACCACAACATGGAAACGGTGCCTCGCTTGCAACGTGCAGTGCGTCCGAGTGCTGGATATGCCCGCAGTATGTCGGTGTTGGCATGCGGCAAAGCTGCCGGCCTCACTGTGAAGTCGGGCCTCATCGTGGGCATGGGGGAGACCGATGAAGAGGTTCTCGGAGTTCTCGCAGATCTTGCAGAGATTGGCGTAGACATCGTGACGATTGGTCAGTATCTGCGCCCCACTACGAATCATTTGCCTGTTGCGCGTTGGGTAGAGCCTGAGGTCTTTGAGATGTACAAGCGGGTCGGTGAAGAACTGGGCATTGGCCATGTGGAGTCCAGCCCCTTGACTCGTTCGAGCTATCACGCACGAGAATCGGCAGAACACGCCGTACCTGTCACAATTGGACTTCGATGAATATCACCACTGACGCCGCTGTCTTTATGGCACGTATTGACCGTGCCCGCGCCGAGATGACGCGCACTGGTGTTGACGCACTGATCCTTTCGCTCGGCCATGACATGCCATACCTCATGGGTTATCTGGCCATGCCGCTTGAGCGCCTCACCATGTTGGTGGTTCCTCGTGATGGCGAGGCATCGCTCATCATCCCTCGTCTGGAAGCTCCACGCGTGACTGAGTTGCCCGGTGTTTTCACAATGGTCCCGTGGAATGAAACGGAAGACCCCGTTGCGATTGCTCATGCATTGTTGGGTGCTGCACACACCATCGCGGTAGGCGATCAGATGTGGTCGCGGTTTCTTGTTGATTTGTTAGTGCATCGTCCTTCTGCGAAGTACGTGCGCAGTGTGACAGTGATGGAAGCGCTACGTTCGCGCAAAGACGAAGCTGAAATTGCTGCACTTGTCGCTGCTGGCGCTGCTGCGGACCGTGTTGCTGCTCAACTGCATGCAGGTGACATTCCATTGGTCGGACGCACGGAAGCACAAGTGTCGGCTGACATTTCTGCACGTCTCATCGCAGAAGGTCATCAGAAGGTGAACTTTGCAATTGTTGCGGCAGGTGAGAACGCCGCAAGCCCACATCATCATGCTGGCGACCGCGTCATCAAGCACGGAGAGATTGTGTTGTGCGATTTTGGTGGAACCATGAACGGGTATTGCAGTGACATCACCCGTTGCGTTCACTTAGGAGAGCCACCGAAGGAAATCTCTGATGCCTACGACGTGTTGTTTGAGGCACAAGCTGCCGGTGTTGCCGCAGGAAAAGTTGGAGTCACCTGCGAGCATGTTGACATTGCGACTCGCCGTGTGATTGATGCAGCAGGGTATGGCGAGTACTTCGTTCATCGAACGGGCCATGGCATTGGCATGGAAGAGCACGAAGACCCCTACATGGTGGCGGGTAATACGACTCTTCTTGCTGCTGGTCATGCATACAGCGTGGAGCCAGGAATCTATGTTCCGAACAAGTGGGGGATGCGTCTGGAAGACATCGTGGTGGCGACGGACAACGGTCCAATGCCTGTGAACCATGCGAACCATCACCTCGTCATCCTCGACAAGTAGAAACCAATGATCAGACTCGACGCAGCAACAGTTCTCCTTCAATGGGCTACCGGAGGTTTGTTCTTTCTCTGGTTTACCACTCGCAAGCATGAGATGGGCGCTGGCTATGGCTGGTTGATGCGCAGCACGTTCCTTCTGTTGGCAGCGGGTGCAGCTGCTGCTGGTTTTTACAGCGATGTCATCATCGTGCGAGAAGTGGCAGCGGTTGGCTGTGCACTTGCTGCTCTGCTGACATTGAAGCGCAAGAACCCACGTTGGGATCTTTTGGCTCCAGCAATCGGAATCCTCGGAGTTATCGCGGGTGCAATCGATGCGGCAAATGGTGCAGGCGGCATCACAGTGAACTTGCTTCGCGTTCTTGTCGGCACTGCATTCCTCGGTGCAGTAAGCGATGCGATGTTGTTGGGTCACTGGTACTTGGTACAGCCGGGCCTTCCTCGATCCATCTTGAGTGAACTCGTGACAGCGCTTCGTTGGATTACGCCATTCGAAATCGTGGTGATGTTGTTGCCCACTGGAATGTTCAGCGTGCTGGGCGGATCCGTCGATGATGGATGGGGCGGAATGCTCGGTTGGTTCTGGGTGGCCTGCGGAATCACCACCATTGTTCTCACCGAAGTGACTCGCGCGGCACTGCGCGAGAAGTTCTACTCAGCTGTTATGGCTGCGACAGGTCTGTTGTATCTAGCGATATTGACAGCATTCGGCACAGATCTAGTGGCCCGCGCAGTTCTCGCATAGAAGGCGGAAGCGCCTAGCGTACGAAGCATGGATTTCTTCGAGCGCACCGTCTACAACGCAGACCATGAGCAGTTCCGTGCTGTCTTTCGTCAGTGGCTAGATAAAGAAGTTGTTCCACACCATGAGCAGTGGGAAGCCGATGGCATCGCCCCGCGTGAGATCTGGTTAGAAGCCGGCAAGCACGGTTTTCTTGGGTATCACGTGCCGGAACAGTACGGCGGTGGCGGCACCGATGATTATCACTTTGGTGCAGTCATGCAAGAAGAAGTGTCCGATGCTGGTGTGATCGGTAGCGCCAATGGAATGACACTGCATAACGACATTGTGTTGCCGTATTACTTATCTCTTGCTACGGACGAACAGAAGTCTCGTTGGTTGCCGAAGATGGTGACTGGTGAATACATCACTGCAATTGGCATTACTGAGCCCAATACAGGTAGCGACATGGCAGGTGTGAAGACTTCAGCTGTGAAGCATGGCGACACGTATGTCGTCAATGGCGCAAAGACATTCATCACCAACGGCATCAATGCAGATCTTGTGTTGACGGTATGTCGCACGGACCCCGATGCTGGTCATCGTGGCTTTTCTCTCATCGTGATGGAGCGCGGCATGAAGGGATTCGAGCGCGGACGCAATCTCAACAAGTTGGGCATGCATGCACAAGACACCGCTGAGCTGTTCTTCGACAATGTCGAAGTGCCGGCAGAAAACGTCTTGGGTGAACCCGGCATGGGCTTTACCTATCTCATGACCAATCTTGCGCAAGAACGCTTCGGAATGGCACTGGGAGCAGTTGCTGTTGCACGTGCAGCACTGCGTTGGACTCTTGAGTACACCAAAGAGCGCAAGGCGTTCGGTCAATCCATTGCCAGTTTTCAGAACTCAAAGTTTCTGCTTGCGGAGCTACACACGGAAACTCAGATGGCACAGGCATATGTCGACCGTTGTCTGGAATTGCATTGTGAAGGAAAGCTGACTGCAGAACAAGCAGCTGCTGCGAAGTACATCACCACCGAATTGCAGAACAAAGTCGTCGATCGTTGTCTGCAGTTGCATGGCGGATACGGCTACATGCTGGAGTACCCAATTGCTCGTGCATGGGCTGACAGCCGCATCCAAACTATTTACGGTGGCACCACCGAGATCATGAAAGAGATCGTCGGTCGCGCACTCTCGAAGTGATTACTTCACGATTCCTTGGTCGCGCAGTACAGTGGCATCAAATCCGAGAGATGTAACAATCTCGTCGGTATCAGCACCCATGGTCGGTGCATGATGTCCAGGATTGATCGGAGTACCGCTAAATCGCGGTGCAGGTCGTGCTTCGCGGATGTTTCCGACAATGGGGTGTTCGCGAACGACAAACGTCTCGTTATGGATCACTTGTGGTTCATCAACAACTGACTTCAAATCGTTTAGTCCGCTTGCGGGGACTTCGTATTTGACCGCGCCTTCAAGGAACTGAGCGACCGTCATTTTGGAAGTGAGTTCCCGAATAATTGCGCGATATTCAACATCGTTCTTTCCGCGTAACTGGACAGTCGCAAATCGTGGATCATCGGCTAGTTCCGGTGCGCCCAGAGCTGCGCAATACCCGCGAAATTCTGACTCGGAAAGAACAGTCGCGACTGCATATCCATCGCTGAATTCAATTGCCTTGTAACTCGCCGCAATAGTGGGGAGGCGGGAGACATCATCGTCAAGTAAGGCCTCATCCATTGCGCAATCTGGCCATGTGAATGCAATTGCTGCGTCCAGCATCGAAAGGTTGATGAGTTGACCACTTCCGCCACGCTCACGTGCAAACAATGCCGCAGTGATTGCTTGGCTAGCCGTGTACGCAGTGACTTTGTCGCAGATGAGAGTGCGGTAAATCGAAGGCTGTCCCGTGGCCTTGTCCGTCTGAACACTGGCCAATCCTGAAGTGGCTTGAATGACGTTGTCGTAGACACGTCGAGTGCTGTTCGGGCCATCTTCACCAAATCCGGCGATGGAAACATAAATCAGTCGCGGGTTGATGGCCGCAACTTCTTCGTAGCCAAACCCCAGCCGGTCCATTGCGCCAGGTCGGAAGTTCTGGATGAGGACATCCGACTCAGCGATGAGCTTACGCAGTACCTCTTTGCCGGTCTCATGCTTGAGATCAACTACGAGGGATTTCTTGCCGCGGTTATGCAATGCATAGATGCCGGTCATTCCATTTTTCTGAGTGCCAATGTGGCGCATCATGTCACCCATGCCGGGGGACTCGACTTTGATGACTTCAGCACCCTGGTCTGCGAGCATCATGCCCGCCAGCGGTCCAGAGATCATCGTTGATAAGTCGATGATCTTGATGCCAGTCAGCGGGCCGGAACTCATCGTGGTGTTCCTGTGGCGGTAAGTGGCCATGGGCGCTCACGCTCTAGACGATGAGCAAGTTCCAACAAGATGGGCTCAGAGAAGTGCGGACCGATGATCTGCAGTCCAACGGGCAGTCCATCAACAAAACCAGCAGGAACAGAGATTCCGGGGTTTCCGTACAAGTTGCACGGGAATGTCAGCTGACCGTTGTTGCCAGCACCTGCTTTGATGCCGCCGAATTCGCTGGGCAATGGGCCTTCAAAATTGAATGCAACGTCTGGGTTAGTTGCGGTGATGACAAGGTCAACATCTTCAAAGATTTGTGCCATACGTGTGTTGAGTGCGGCGCGACGTTCTTCAATGCGAGAACGTGCTTCGGCGTTGTATTGACCAGCAGTGAACTCCAGCCCCATACGCATCTCTGGTGTGAGTTGGTCTGCGCAAGCTGGCCAATGTTCTTTCAGGGCATGTGCAATTTCAATCATGCCGCTGATGGACCATGCTGCACCCATACGAGGAAGTGAGGTGTCGAGATTGTCAACGCGCTTGAGGCCTGCATTCGCCACAAGGAAGTCCGCAGTCTCGAGCAACACATTCCACATTGCAGGGGAGACAACAGCGCCGCCCCAGTCGCTGACGATGGCAACGCGTAATCCTTTGACATCAACGGTGCCGAGACCTGCTTCCCATCCGGTAACACGAGGAAGACTGAGTGGGTCGTGGGCGTCGTGGCCATTGCACACATCAAACCAACGCGCCGTGTCGCGCACACTGCGTGAGACACAACCAACGGTCACGGTGAGGTTGCTGAACTCTGCACCTGGTCCACGTGGAATGCGGCCGTAGGTTGCCTTCAAGCCGACAAGACCTGTGAAGCCTGCAGGGATGCGAATGGATCCACCGCCATCGCCCGCAGTTGCAAGTGTGAATAGACCGCCAGCAACGCCTGCAGCACTGCCGCCAGACGAACCACCAGGTGTACGCGAATCATTCCAAGGATTCTTTGTCGCGCCATTGAGAACTGTGCGAGTGAGGTTGACTCCGCCAAACTCGCTTGCGGTAGTGAGGCCGAATGCAACAGCGCCACCGCGTTCTGTAATGCGAGCGACTGGAATACTTGTCTTCGTTGCGATGCGATCGGCAAATGGCATTGACGCTTCGGTGTCGGGCCAACCGAGCACAGAATCGAGTTCCTTTACTCCAATGGGAATTCCACCGAAGGGAAGGGAGATGTCGGCAGATTCCGCACGCTTCAATGCACCATCAGCGTCAATGAACGACACAGCATTCAGCGAACTGGCTTTGATGGCATCGAGAGTGGCCTGCATCTCTTCTTTAGGGTGCCTGCGACCAGCGCGGTACTCATCTACGAGCGAACATGCGTCGCCTTGCCATGGGGAATCAGTCATGGAGGCAAGTTAGCCCACCGCCAGCATTCTCAATCCGTTGGGAAAACCCTTACGGGACTAGGGTTGCAAGGGCATGGATAGCCGTACCTTCCTGGGTCTCCAACAGACCCACAACCCCTTCCGTTGGTACCTGCCTGTCGAGATGAAACTCTGCACCGGCGGCAACTTCCTTTATGGCGGCAGTGCCTTGGGTGCCGCTATTTCCGCTCTCGAAGGTGCCACTGGTCGCAACGTCATCTGGGTGACGGCTCAGTACCTCAGCTACGCCCGTCCTGGTGAGGTCATGGACATTGATGTCATCGTTCCCGTCACGGGTAATGCCATTACGCAAGCCCGAGTGATCGCTCGAGTGGGCGAACGCGAAATCATCACAGTGAACGCAGCTCTCGGCGACCGAAATTTTGATCATGCTGGTCAGTTCGAAAAGATGCCCGACGTCGGTGGACCTGATGAATATCCAGATTGGAAGCATCGCCATCTCATGAAGGGCACCATTCATGACTTCATGGATGAGCGCGTTGTCAAAGTGCGCACCGAATCTGAACTCGATGGGTCTTTGGGTGACGGCCAGACAATCATGTGGGCTCGATTGCCCGAAGTGATCGACGGTGTTGATGCAGCGACCCTTGGTGTGTTGGGTGACTTCGTACCGCGTGGCGTTGGGCAGGCACTCGGTATTCACGGTGGTGGCAACTCTCTCGACAACACTTTGCGCGTGATGAACCTTGTGCCAACAACGTGGGTATTGCTCGACATTCGCATTCACGGCGTTGCCCGCGGCTTTGGTCACGGTCTCGTCAACATGTTCGCTGAAGATGGAACTCTGATGGCAACCGCCAGCCAAAGCTGCATCGTTCGCATTCATAAGGGCTAACGCCCGCTTACACATAAATATTCAGGGGGAATCATGAACGCATACGGTGCAAAGGCTCAACACGGAATGCCTGTCCGTCCGGGAATGACTGTGCCATTGCCAGGTCATCTCAACACACATCGTGATCGCCTTATTGAATTGGCCGATATGGGGTACACCGACATTTGGTCTGCAGAGGCAGATGGTGCGGATGCATTTACTCCGCTGGCACTTGCATCAGCATGGGAGCCCCGCTTGCGTCTCGGCACCGCCATTGTGCCTGCGTACACACGTAGCCCGGCCTGTTTTGCTCAGTCGGTTGCAACTCTTGCCGATGCAGCGCCTGGTCGATTCGCCATTGGTATTGGTTCTTCCAGCAATGTCATCGTGCAGAAGTGGAACGGCATTCCTTTCGATGAGCCGTACAAGAAAGTGCGCGACGTTGTGCGTTTCTTGAATGATGCATTGTCGGGCGAGAAGGTCACCAAGGAATACGACACTTTCAAGATTGATGGTTTCCGTTTAGGAATTCGCCCAGAGGTAAAGCCGCAGATTCTTGTTGCTGCATTGCGTGAAGGAATGCTGCGCCTGGCAGCTCGTGAAGCAGACGGCGCCATCATTAACTGGCTGAGTGCTGAAGACGTCACGCGAGTCGCTGAAGTTGTGCATGGTGCTGCGGAGGGGACTCCGAAGGAAATCGTTGCTCGTATCTTTGTATGTCCATCAGAGAACACCGAAGTGGTGCGCACTGCAGCCCGCTTTGCGATCGCTGCGTATCTGAATGTTCCGGTGTATGCGCAATTCCATGCGTGGCTTGGACGCGGCGATGAATTGAAGGGCATGTGGGATATGTGGAAGGCAGGGGACCGTAAGGCCGCGCTTGCTGCAATTCCGGATGAAGTTGTTGACCAATTGATTGTTCACGGGTCACCGGAGTATTGCCGTGATCGCATCCGCCAGTACTTCGACAATGGCGTGACTACCTCTTCCTTGGCAATCATGCCATTCGACCCAGAGTTGAATTATTGGGAAGCTGTGAAGTCTTTGTCGCCTGCGGCGCACAAATAACAAATGTCAAAAGAACCCAAGGGTGTCACGCGAGAGGGTTGGCGTCTCTTATTTGCGACGCTCAAGCTTCAGCGTCGTGCGCTCATTATGGGTGCTTGTGTCGGACTTGCATGGACGTTGGGCAAAGTTGCAGTTCCACAGCTCACCAAGCTTGCAATCGACCGGGGTATTGAGAAGAACGGCTCATTATTGCTCTGGACAATGTTGATCTTGGCTGCTGCCACCATTGCTGGATTCTTTGCGGGATGGCGTCGGTACATCGCATTCCGCGAGAGTCGTTTGACAGAAACAATGTTGCGCGAACGGATCTTCGCTCAGATTCAAGGTCTGCATGTGGGGTATCACGACAAAGCGCAGACAGGTCAATTGATGAGCCGGTCCTCAAGCGATTTGCAACAAGTGCAGGGCTTTGTTGTCAACATTCCCATCTTTGTGTCCCAGATCACCATGGTGATTGGTGTTGTCGTCATCTTGTTCTTTTCCGACCCGATTCTCGCTGCGGTCTCCTTGTTCCCATTGCCGTTCATCAATATCTCCGCGCGGTCGTTCTCTCACAAGATTCATCCTGCAGTGATGGCCGTGCAGCAAGAGCAGGCACAACTTGCCAACATTGTCGAGGAATCAGTCTCCGGAATTCGCGTGATCAAAGGTTTTGGCGCCGAAGCAGTACAGCAAGGCAAATTGAATATTGAGGCAGATGACATTCGACGAGAGTCAATGCGCGCTGCCCGTATTCGCAGTCGATTCCTGCCTGCCATTGACCTCTTGCCATCGCTAGGGCTTGTAGCAGTGCTGGGGTTGGGTGGGCATCGAGTGATTGATGGACATATGACTCTCGGCGGTTTGGTCGCATTCAATACGTACCTCACGATGTTGATCTGGCCAATGCGCAACATCGGCATGACGGTGGCGTTTGGTCAGCGTGCAGCATCGGCGTTGTTGCGTGTGAATGAGATTCTCTCTGTTGTGCCTGCGATTGCAGATGCAGTAGAGCCCAAGAAGTTGCCCGAAACTGGATTAGCCCAGCCGGTGGGTGCTGTGAACTTCAACAATGTTTCGTTTGGTTACGACGTTGGTCATTTGGACCTCACGGTTCTCAACGGATTATCTCTTGCGATTCAGCCCGGGGAATCAGTGGCCATTGTTGGAGCGACTGGCTCAGGCAAGTCCACCATCACACGTCTACTTCTTCGCTTCTACGATCCGCAGTCGGGAAATATCACTCTCGATGGAGTTGATCTTCGAGACCTCACGTTGTCCGATCTTCGCCGGGCGGTCGGAGTGGTCTTCGAAGACACGTTGCTGTTTAACGACACCGTGTCGGCAAATGTTGCCTTTGCAAAACCGGGTATTGAACAAGAGGTCATTGTCCGTGCCGCCAAGTTGGCAGGGGCGCACGACTTCATCATGCAATTGCCGCAGCAATACGACACGGTGTTGGGAGAGCGTGGATTCTCTTTGTCCGGCGGCCAACGTCAGCGCATTGCGATCGCACGGGCCATCGTGGCGGATTCACGAGTGCTTGTGCTGGATGATGCAACGTCGGCAGTGGACCCAACGAAGGAACACGAGATTCGTGATGCGTTAGCAACTGTGATGCGTGGACGCACCACACTGGTGATTGCACATCGACCCGCAACGATCGAACTTGCAGATCGTGCAGTGTTGTTGGATAACGGTGTTATTGCGGCAGTGGGCACGCATCAAGAGTTATTGGCAACCAACGAGAAATATCGCGAAGTCCTTGCCGCATGGTCGTCGCCACAGGTGGTGGAATAGCTATGTGGTCTGGTGGTGGCGGACGCGGAGGCGGTCGCAGCGGAATTGACGAAGATCAAAAACTTGATCGATCTCAAACGCGCGTTGTTCTGATTCGCAGTATCAAGATGGCAGGGGAGTTCCGTCGTACCGCCGCGCTTGCGATGGTGTACGTGATTATCACGGTGCTGTGCACATTGGCTGGTCCGGTTCTCGTACGTCATGGAATCGATGCCGGCATTAAGGGCAAGGATGCCCGTGCCCTTGACGTGACAGTCATCGCATATCTGGTCGTTGTCGCAATCGCGTACGTCATTGGTCGATTGCAGTATGTGGCACTGAACTCAGCTGGTGAAGGCTTCTTGCGCATGTTGCGTATGCGGGTGTTTGGGCAGATGCAGCGACAGTCCATGGCGTTCTTCGACCGTGAAAAGGCCGGAGTCTTGGTCGCACGCATGACAGCAGACGTGGAGTCAATGTCAGAACTTGTGCAATACGGACTGATGCAATTCTTGTCCTCGTTCTTGCTTTTGTTCTTTGCGTTCTTCTTGTTGATGAGTATGTCGTGGCAACTCACTCTGATTAGCCTCATCGTTTTCCCGTTCCTCATTGCGGCGTCGGTGAAGTTCCAGCGTGACTCAAATCGGGCCTATTTAGAGGTGCGCGAGAAGGTGGGCGCAAACTTGTCGGCTCTGCAAGAAGGAATCACAGGCGTGCGCGTGATTCAGGCGTATGCACGTGAAGACGAACAGATTCGCCGATTCAAGGAATCAAATCGCGAACTGTTCCGTAGCCATCTCTACAGCGTGAAGGTGAGCACCTGGTATTTCGGACTCATTGAATTCGCTGGGATTGCATCTTCGGCGCTCATCGTGGGCTTGGGCGGTTATTTGGTGCACCGAGGAACGGTCTCTCTGGGAACTGTCGTCGCTTTTGTGCTGTTGTTAGCCAGTCTCTTTGATCCCGTGCAGCAGTTGTCGCAGTTGTACAACACGTTGCAATCAGCAGCTGCGGCGTTGCATAAGTTGTTCGGCATCATCGATGCTCAGCCAGATGTCGCAGAGTCAACCTCTCCAACTCCGTTACCTGATGCCGGTGACGTCGTCGTGGACAACATCACGTTTGCCTACGCAGGTGCGACGAAGCCAGCGCTGGACAACGTCAGCGTGAAACTTTCGGCTGGAACACGACTTGCATTGGTAGGGCCAACTGGCGCTGGTAAATCCACCTTGGCGAAATTGATGGCTCGTTTATATGACCCCCAGACGGGTTCGGTTTCTTTTGGTGGCGTGAATCTCCGAGATGCTTCGATGGATGACTTGCGTCGTCGCATTGTTGTGATTCCTCAGGAAGGTTTCTTGTTTGATGGCACCGTGCGCGACAACTTGTTGATCGCTAAGCCAGATGCGACAGAGGCTGAGTTGCTGGCTGCGTTAGATCGACTCGGCCTTCGTGAGCGATTTGAAGCATTGCCTGAAGGTTTGAGCACTGAGGTTCGAGAACGAGGTTCGCGTTTGTCCGCTGGCGAGCGACAACTTGTTGCACTGTCGCGAGCCGCTCTTGTTGACCCTGCAGTGCTGGTGCTTGATGAAGCAACTTCGAACTTGGATCCCGGTACCGAGATGTTGATTGAAGCAGCTCTGGAGAGGTTGATGGTGGGTCGTTCCGTAATTGTTGTTGCGCACAGGCTTTCCACTGTTCAGCGTGCAGACAAGATTGCTGTTGTGGCAGATGCTCGAATCTCGGAAATTGGAACACACGACGAGCTCATTGCTTTAAATGGGCATTATGCGTTGCTCGCGGCAACGTGGAACAAAACACAACCGCATTAGTTGCAGTTGCAGGATTAGTCGCGAGCGACGAAGTACTTTGACTTCGGATGGTGGCAGATAATCGCTGAAGTGGTTTGTTCTGGCTGATACTGCCAGCCAGTCTCTTCACTGACTTCAATGCCAATACGTCCGGCTTCCAGAAGTGTTGCAACTGTTGCGTTGTCTTCGAGGTCTGGACATGCTGGGTAGCCCCAGCTGTAGCGGCCACCGCGATACTGCTGGCGGAACAGACCTGAGAGTGAAGGGCCATCTTCATCGACAAAGCCCCACTCGGTGCGAATGCGATGATGCCAGTATTCGGCAAGCGCTTCGGCCATCTCTACACCGATGCCGTGCAACACCATGTAGTCGTTGTACTTGTTCTCGGCGAAGAGAACTGCAGCCTTTTCGCTTACGGGTTGGCCCATTGTCACGATGTGGAATGCGGCGTAATCCTTCTCGCCGCTCTCCACACTGCGATAGAAGTCGGCGATGCACTTGAACGGTGCAACCTTCTGGCGAGGGTAATGGAATCGAGCCTTTTCGACGGTGCGAGTGTCGTCTGTCCACACAATGAGGTCATTGCCGTCAGCGTTCACAGGGAAGTACCCGTACACCACCTGTGGAACGAGGTAGCCACCGGCCTTTGCTGCAGCGAGTTGTTCACGCAACAGCGGGCGAATGCGGTCTTTGAATTCAGCATCTGTTTCACCCTCGTTCGGGCGGTACTGCCATTGGTTGCGGAAGAGTGCTGTCTCGTTGATGTATTCAGCGATCTCGTCGAGCCCGATGCCCTTCACCACCTTTGTGCCAAGGAATGGGGGAATAAACACATGGTTGTCGGTTTCGACCTCGGGAGAGCGTGCCGGAATCGTTGAAGGATCAACTTCAACTTTCTCTGCACGTTCAATGAGTCGGGTTCCCAGCTTGCGACCAAAGTCAGGATCATCAACTCCAGACTTCTTGATGTTCATCAAGGTGTCGAGTACCGAGAGACCCTCGAACGCATCCTTGCCGTAGAACACTCGTCCTTCGTATATCTTGCGAAGGTCTTGTTCCACGTAACTACGAGTAAGTGCAGCACCACCGAGAAGAACCGGGATCTCGCTGAGGCCTTGGGTGTTGAGCTCATCGAGGTTCTCACGCATGATGATTGTGGACTTCACAAGAAGACCGCTCATGCCGAGAGCGTCTGCGTCCACTTCTTTCACCTTTTCGATCATCTCTTGGATGCCGATCTTGATTCCGATGTTGTGTACTTCGTAACCATTGTTGGTGCAGATGATGTCGACAAGGTTCTTGCCGATGTCGTGAACATCGCCCTTCACGGTTGCGAGGACAAGCTTGCCCTTGGCGCTACTTTCGCCAGTCTTTTCCATGTACTGCTCAAGATGTGCCACAGCGGTCTTCATGGTCTCAGCACTTTGCAACACGAATGGCAACTGCATGCGGCCTGAACCGAAGAGTTCGCCCACTTCGCGCATGCCATCCAGCAAGATTTCATTGATGATGTCGAGTGGAGCGATGCCATTACTGCGAGCGGTCTCGAGGTCGTCAACGAGGCCTTCGCGGTCACCGTCGATAATGCGTTGACGGAGTATCTGTTCAATCGTCCAGTCGGTGCGGTCTACTTTGACCGTTTCCACTGCTGAAACGCCTGCGAAAATTTCAAGCAACTTGGTGAGAGGGTCGTAGCCCTCGGAACGACGGTCGTAAATGAGGTCTTGGCAAACTGTGATCTGTTCCTCAGGAATTCGAGCCAGCGGAAGAATCTTTGATGCATGCACGATGGCGGAGTCGAGACCGAACTGGCGCGCTTCATGCAAGAACACGCTGTTCAACACCTGACGTGTTGCTGGGCTGAGACCAAAGCTCACATTGGACAGACCCAACGTTGTGTAGGCGCCTGGGATTTCATCCTTAATGCGCTTAATGGCCTCAAGTGTTGCAATGCCATCTTTGCGAAGATCTTCATCGCCGGTACCGATGGGGAAGGTGAGCGCATCAAAAATGAGATCGCTATGTGACAGGCCGTAGCGTTCCGTCGCAATCTTTGCGAGACGGTGAGCGACTTCCATCTTCCACTTAACATCGCGGGCTTGGCCACGCTCATCAATCAGCAGACAGATCACTGCTGCGCCGTAATCACGAGCAAGCGTGAAGACGCGGTCGAGGCGACTGCCTGGCTCTTCGCCATCTTCCAAGTTGGCAGAGTTCAAGATGCTGCGGCCACCGGTGTGGCGAAGTCCCGCTTCCATTACTTGTGGCTCTGTTGAGTCGAGGACCAATGGCACACTTGCCTGGCTCGCAAACTTCGAGGCAATGATGTCCATGTCGATGGTGCCATCGCGGCCGACGTAGTCAACACAAACGTCAAGAACGTGTGAGCCTTCGCGGATCTGTTCAGTCGCCATCTTGAGACAGGTGTCCCAGTCTTCACGCAACATTGCTTCGCGGAATGCCTTTGAACCATTCGCATTGGTGCGCTCACCAATGATGAGAAAGCTTTGATCCTGTTCGAGAGTGACAGGGGAGTACAGCGAGGAAACACTTGGCTCAAACTCGGGAGTGCGCTTTTTCGGTGCAATGTTGTGCACTGCCTCGCATACCTGGCGTAAATGTTCTGGTGTTGTGCCGCAACATCCGCCAACAATGCCGATTCCTAGATCGCTCACATGGTGGCGATGGAACTCTGCAAGTTGTTCTGGAGTGAGGTCGTAATGCGTCTTGCCATCAACAACGCTGGGCAAGCCTGCATTCGGAAGAACGCTGATGGGGATCTGTGAGTGTTCACTTAGGTAGCGAAGGTGCTCCTGCATCTCGGCAGGTCCCGTGGCGCAGTTGATGCCGATGACATCAGGCTTCATCGCGATGAGTGATGCGTAAGCCGCACCAATTTCCGTGCCCACCAGCATGCGGCCAGTTGTTTCCATGGTGACCTGTACCTGGATGGGAAGTTCACGACCGCATGCCTTCATTGCATTGCGGCATCCCTGCATTGCGGCCTTGATCTGCAGAAGGTCCATGCACGTTTCGATGAGGAACAAGTCAGCGCCACCATCAATGAGGCCACGAGCTTGTTCTTCGTATGCATCACGCAGTTCGATAAAGCCAATGTGTCCAAGGCTGGGCAACTTGGTTCCTGGTCCGATACTTCCAGCGACGTAACGAGGGCGACCGTCAGATTCAAAGCGGTCTGCCACGCGACGCGCGATGGATGCGGAGGCAACATTCAGCTCGTAAGCCTTTTCGGGAATGTCGTATTCGGTAAGAACGGTGGAGAAACTGCCGAAGCTGGCTGTCTCAATTGCATCGACGCCCGCTTCGAGGAATGCAGTGTGCATGGCCTCAATGACATCGGGGCGGGTGAGGCACAGCATCTCGTTGCAACCCTCAAGGGACGCGCCACCAAAGTCATCCGGACCCAGGTTGAGGTCTTGTACAAACGTGCCGAAAGCACCATCGAACACGATGACTCTTTCGCGGACTGCGTCGAGATAAGGCTGGCGATTCATGACTTCTCCACGCTACTTGCCGTCGGAGGGCTGTATTTGGCCTTTTGTCATATTCCGCAAGGGAAATAGGGCATTACGGGTCCATCTCACTTAGAGTCGTTGCCATGGCTCGCGAGAAGATTTACACCCGTGAGGGTGACGACGGAACAACAGGACTCTTCTACGGCGGTCGAGTACCAAAAGACTCAGAACTGCCACGCGCATACGGTGCTGTCGACGAAGCGCAGGCTGTCATCGGACTTGTACGTACGGCAGCCGGACATGGGTCGGAAGTTGATGCGATTGTCGTGCCCGTCATGAAGGACTTATACGTGTTGATGGCGGAGTTGGCCACGCTCCCAGCCAATCGCCACAAGCTCACACCCGGTTCAAGCGCCGTGACATCCGAGATGGTTGATCGCCTCGAAGCCATCATCGATGACCTCGATACAAAGTTTGAACCGCCAACAGAGTTTGTTGTTCCTGGCGAGCACCCTGTGTCTGCATGGCTCGACTTTGCTCGCACCACGGTGCGTCGTGCAGAGCGTCAGGCATTTGGAGCTGCACCGCCACCGTCCTATGTCGTGCCATATCTCAACCGTTTGTCCGACCTTTTGTGGACGATGGCTCGTTGGCAAGAGGGCGTATCGCGCCCTGTGAAGAGCCTGTAGTTCTCGCATCACTGTGCGCCTTCGTGCGCAACATAGAGTGTGCATATGCGCACCACGTTTACAACGTCAAAGTCAGTCCCTTCAAAGGTTGATGCCGTCATCATCCCCGTTGCCAGTACTGGTCCCGTGGGAAGCGGAATTGGTCTGAATCGTGAGCAGTTGTCTGCACTTGGCTTCGAAGGCCGTGCAAGTCAGACGCTTGCACTTCCTGCGGACAAGGGCAAAGTACGCATCCTCGTTGGTCTTGGTGACGTTCGTGACCTTGATGCAAACGGAATGCGAAACGTTGCAGCAGCTGCTGCACGCGCTGCTAGTCGCTACGCATCCGTTGCAACCACGCTTGCGACAGCAGGTCGCGGTGCAACAAAGGCGACAGCACAAGCTGTAGTCGAAGGCATGGCGCTTGCATTGCATCGTTGGGCCGATCTCAAGAACGACAAAGGCAGCTTGCCGAAGTTGACCTCAGTAACTCTTGTTGCTTCAACGGAGACAACAGCAGTCGCTGCTGGCATGAATGCCGGTATTGCCACCGCTGGTGCGGTGTGTCGTGCACGAGATTTCGCAAATACTCCGCCATCTCATCTCACAGCACGTGCGTTCGCCGAGCGCGCTGTAGCGATTGCTGCAGAGTCAGGCTTGACATCGACGGTGTACGACAAGGATCAGTTGAAGGCCATGGGTTGTGGCGGTTTGGTCGGAGTGAATGCTGGCAGTGTGGAACCACCTCGCATGGTGAAATTGGAATACAAACCAGCAAATGCAAAGTCGCATGTCGTTCTCGTTGGTAAGGGCGTGATGTACGACTCTGGTGGCATCTCCTTGAAGCCAAGCGACCCCAGCCATGCATCTATGAAGATGGACATGAGCGGTGCTGCTGCAGTGCTTGCCACCATGGGCGCTCTCAGCG
>JBEDFA010000061.1:0-2795 GCA_041175365.1 Actinomycetota bacterium
TGGGAAAACGAAGGTTGGACTGCAGAAGTCAATTTGTTGACCGACGAAGCGACCGCTGTCATTCGATTGTCTGCTCAGTGGATGGTGCAACAGATGTTGTTGTTCCGCGACATGCCCGAGCCAGACCTATGGCTTGCGACAGATGGCCATGGTCGCTGGGGTGAAATGAATGGCGCGCATCGCACAGAGTTTGACGGCTGCGTCGACATCGACTTCGCTAACACACCGTTTACCAACAGCATTCTCACGCATCGTTTGCCATTGCACATTGGCCACACGGCTGACATCAATGTGATCACCATCGATGTTGAAACACTTGGTGTTGTCAGCGTTCCTCATCGCTACACACGCCACGATGAACATTCATGGGAATACACCTCATTGTTGACAGGCCAACAGCACGCAGCACGCGTTGATGAGTTTGGTTTCGTCATCGATGAACACGGCGCATTCCGCCGCACCGACATTTAGCGATTAGCCGAGGCGATGCTGCAGCCAGCCACGCAGTTCTGGCCCGACGTCATTGCGACGTAATGCAATATCAATCACTGCGGTCAACCAACCAAAAGGAGTGCCGGTGTCGTAACGCTCTGTTGTGGTGAGATGTCCAAGCACTGGCGTGTGCTTTGTTTGTGACAACAACGCATCAGTGAGTTGGAACTCACCGTTGGGTGCTGGCTTCAAGTTCGCCAATTCTTCAAACATCTGCGCCGTCAAGACGTATCGACCAAGAATGATGAGATCGCTCGGAGCATCTTCCTTCTTCGGCTTCTCCACGACATCAGTGATTTCAAATGGACCATCCGCAGGCGCGCCCGGTGCAACACTGACAACACCATATGCAGACACTTCATCCATCGGAACTCGCTTGAGTTCAATTGCACTGCTACCCGTTGCATCGCTTGAATCAATGAGCAACTTCAAGATGCTGGAGTCACCACGCAATTCGTCGGGCAACAACACAGCGAACGATTCATCACCCACCAGTTCTTGCGCACATCCGATGGCATGACCAAGACCACGCGGATCGTCTTGGTACGTGATGCTGACTCGAACGTCCGAGCCAATACGTGAAATGCGATCAGCGGTGTCGTCACGGCCGAGATCACGCAACTTTGCAACCACTGCAGGGTTGGGCGTTACGTAGTTCTCAAGACCTGGCTTTGCGCGACTGGAGACCAACACGATGTGGTCGATGCCCGCGTCAATGGCTTCATCCATCACCAGCTGCAGGGCTGGCACATCAAAGATGGGCAACAGTTCCTTGGGCACAGCCTTCGTAATCGGGTAAAAACGGGTGCCAAGACCGGCGGCGGGGATAACAGCGGTACGGGCTTTCATGTATTCCCAAACTAGTCAGATACCATTTAGCGCTCAGTGGACCTGAGTGCTAACCCCGGAGAAACCGATGCCCACCTACGTGTACAAGTTTGTTGAAACAGGCGAAACCATTGAGGTTCAGCAGGATTTTGCCGACGACTCACTCACCGAAGCCATGCACCCCGTTGATGGCACCATGCGCCCCGTAAAGAAGGTCTTCTTGCCCGTGGGCATCACTTTCAAGGGCGGCGGCTTCTACAAGACCGACAGTGGCAAGTCTGGAAGCATCCCCACCGGCGGATCTAGCTCCTCGGATTCCTCGAGTTCTTCCTCGGACTCCTCCAGCAGCAGCGCCGCTTCCACCTCGGCCGACTAAGTCCGCCTTCACCGTCTACGCACGGCACACATGACTCCCGACAAAAGGGAGTTCATGAAATTACTTGCACCATTTCTTCGCGCAGCAGCCTCTCAGTTCTCAACTTTGGTCAACGCGACTATCTCAGCGCTTCAAGTGAAGCGCAAGGCACAAGTTGTCGCTGCGGTGCTGATGTCGTTGTTCATCACAATCCTTGTGTCGCGTGCAGTGCAATCCACACGAAGCCAACAGCAACAGTGGTCATCACTTCGAAGAGTTCTCGTTGCAACAAACCCCATCGGTGTGGGCGAGGAATTCACCGACGCAAATACGGACCTCATCGATGTTCCGCTTGCCGTTAGTCCCACCGATGCTCTTCTTGCTGTGAGACCTGGCGATACTGCCCGCATTGCATTGCAGCCACGCACTGCCATCACCTCCGCAATGGTTGTTTCCGCAAACGAGTCTGTGCGCATTCCCGATGGCTGGCGCGTTGTCGCACTGCCTAACGACATGCCCACACCCCCACTTACTCTCAACGACGCCGTTGATGTTGTGGCCGGTGAATCAGTGATTGCTGCCGGCGTCATTGTTGCGTCGCTGACCCCGCTCACGATTGCCGTTCCCGCGGAGACTGCACCTTCCGTGGCTTCCGTGGTGCACATGGGCGAGGCGTCGTTGGTGGCAACTCGGTAACTGCACTGCACTTTCGGGGTACTTCGTTCTCGGGTTAATCTTCGGCAACGTCAATTGAGGGGGAATCTCATGGCTTACGGGGCAGATGATCGTTTAGACACACCACCAGTCACCGACTGGGTGAATGACTGGGACTGGTTGGACGATGGGTGGGGCGAGAACGCCATCAACATCTGGAACGATGTGCGCGAGCAGTGCCCCATTGGTTCCACAGAACGTTATGGACGCGCCTTCATGCCCGTCACCATGGATGCAGTGCGTGACATCGCGAACAACACTGAGGACTTCAGCTCTGTTTGGGTGAACGTTGCTCGTCCCGATGCGCCTCGTGCAGCAGCGCCACCGATTACCAGCGATCCACCCGACCACCATGGTCATCGTCGACTCATTCTCCCTGCGTTCAACCCAAAGACAGTTGCCAACG
>JBEDFA010000062.1:0-8041 GCA_041175365.1 Actinomycetota bacterium
CTCTTCGGCAATCTGGTGATAGCGGATAGTTCTCACTTGTATTAGAGTTGTATACACAGAGAGAAAAAGCAAGCCCGCTCTGTCTTGCACGACGAAAGGTTGCCCCCATGGCTGTTTCCGCCGGAACCCCCATCGAACTAGTCGAAGGTGTCTACTCCAAGCTTTCCGCGAATGCCGCGCTTGGTCGCGAGCGTCTGGGACGCCCGCTGTCTTTGGCAGAGAAGATTCTCATCAACCACCTGGTTGACCCCAAGACACAAGAGATGGATCGCGGTCGCAGCTATGCCGACTTCAATCCAGACCGTGTTGCAATGCAAGACGCCACCGCACAGATGGCACTTCTGCAGTTCATGACCGCAGGTCTTCCCACCACGGCTGTTCCATCAACAGTGCACTGTGACCACCTCATCTTGGCCAAGGTCGGAGCAAAGCTCGACCTCAAAGACGCAAACGACGTCAACCGTGAGGTGTACGACTTCCTTCGCAGCGTGAGCGCGAAGTACGGCGTTGGTTTCTGGGGTCCCGGCAGCGGAATTATTCACCAAGTAGTTCTTGAGAACTACGCATTCCCTGGCGGAATGATGATCGGTACCGATAGCCATACCCCTAACGCTGGTGGTCTTGGAATGGTCGCTATCGGTGTTGGTGGCGCAGATGCCGTTGACGTGATGACCGGTTTCCCCTTTAACGTTCGTTGGCCAAAAGTCATCGGCATCAAGCTCACCGGAACACTTTCTGGTTGGAGCAGCCCGAAGGACGTCATCTTGGAAGTGGCGCGTCAACTCACCGTTGAAGGTGGCACAGGTGCGATTGCGGAATACTTCGGACCAGGCGCCGACAGCATCTCTGCAACAGGCAAGGCAACCATCTGCAACATGGGTGCAGAAATTGGCGCCACCTGTTCAGTGTTCGGCTACGACAGCAATATGAGCGACTACTTGCGTGCAACAGGCCGTGAAGCAATTGCAGCAGCAGCCGACAAGGTGGCAGCAGATCTTCGCCCTGATGATGGCGCACAGTACGACCAAGTGATTGAAATCGACTTGTCGAAGCTCACACCACTCATCAACGGTCCACACTCCCCCGACCGCGCACACAAGATTGGTGCAAGCGGTGTTGGTGCAGCAGCACGTGAGAATGATTGGCCACTTGAAGTGTCCGCAACACTCATTGGTTCATGCACCAACTCTTCATACGAAGACATCACTCGTGCAGCATCGATTGCACGTCAGGCAGCTGCAAAGGGCCTGAAGGCGAAGACCGAATTGCTCATCTCACCGGGAAGCGAGCAGATTCGCGCCACCATCGAGCGCGACGGTTTGCTTGCAGACCTTGAAGCAATTGGTGCAACTGTTCTTGCAAACGCATGTGGACCTTGCATTGGCCAGTGGGAGCGCGCAGCAGATAAGACCGCAAAGCCGAACAGCATTGTGAACTCTTTCAACCGCAACTTCCCAAAGCGTGCAGACGGTTCGGCCAACACACTTTCCTTCGTGACAAGCCCTGACACCGTGATGGCAATTGCGCTGTCCGGTCGTCTCGACTTTGACCCAAGCGTTGACACCATCACTGCAGCAGACGGCACCGAAGTGAAGCTTGATGCTCCACAAGGCGACATTCTTCCTGCAAAGGGTTACGACCCAGGCGTCGACACGTTCACTGCTCCACCAGCCGATGGAAGCAACGTTGTTGTTGAGGTCAGCCCCACCTCTGATCGTTTGCAGTTGTTGCAGCCGTTCAACGCTTGGGACGGCAAGGACTACCTCGAGCTTCCAGTTCTCATGAAGGCACAGGGCAAGTGCACCACCGACCACATCTCTGCTGCTGGCAAGTGGCTCACCTACCGCGGCCACCTCGAGAACATCTCGGGCAACCTCTTCATCGGTGCAGTCAATGCATTCGGTGGCGAAGTCGGCGTTGGTCTTGACACACTTGACGGTTCACGTCGCAGCTACCCCGACATTGCAAAGCATTACGGCGAGTCCGGCGTGCAGTGGTGTGCAATTGGTGACCAGAACTACGGCGAAGGTTCATCACGCGAGCACGCTGCAATGGAGCCACGTTTCCGTGGGGGCGTTGTCATCTTCGCTCGTTCGTTTGCTCGTATTCACGAAACCAACTTGAAGAAGCAGGGCCTCGTGCCACTCACCTTCTCGGATCCTGCAACGTACGACGCCATTGAAGAAACAGACCGCATCAGCGTGTTGAATCTCCCACCAGTACCCGACAAACCAATGCAGTGTCGCATCACGAAGGCAGATGGTTCCACCGTTGACTTCGAAGCAAAGCACACATTCAGCCCCGAGCAGGTCGAATGGTTCAAGGCAGGTTCTGCACTGAACATCGTGCGTCAGAAAGTTGCTAACTCGAAGTAGTCAGCACGAGCGGTGACATCGCTCAAGAATTAAAACTCAATCGAGACCCGGGCGACGATCTTCTTCGGAGTCCGGGTCTCCTTTGTAATTAGAGGGATAACTACGACGCAACTCATCCTCTGTTGGCTCGCGATACTCACGTCCTTCGGGTGGAAGCAAAGCAGAGATTGCATCCATGATGAGTTTCGTATCTGCATCAGGGTCGGCGTACGACAACTGCACAGGCGCACCCACCGTGATGATGACCTGAGGTGGCGAAGTGATGTTGGCGATGTTCGGCAACTTCGCGTTACGTGGCCACACTTTTTCTGTACCCCAAATGCCCACCGGAATCACAGGCGCTTTTGTCTCTGCAGCCAAGCGCGCAGCGCCCCAACGACCCTTCAATTCAGGATCGAAGAATGCAGGTCCGCGCGGGATTGTTCCCTGGGGCATGATCGCCACGAGATCACGTGCAAGGAGTGACTCTGTTGCTGCAAGCAATGGCTCATCACTTCCCGTGCCGCGTTCGACACGAATACCACCGAGCGCCGTTGCAAGCGGACCAATCACTGGCGCGTCAAACACTTCCTTCTTACCCAAGAAACGCACGGCACGGCCCGTCTTCGCAACAGCAAGTGAAATCGCTGCGATATCGAAGTAGCTGCGGTGATTGCCGCAGATGATGGCAGCGGAATCTTTCGGAATGTTTTCCGTACCCGTGATCGTGAAACGCGCATACGGAAACACTTCAGGACGCGCGAACTTCATCAATGCCTGTTGCGCTTCAAGGCCGATGACGGGAATCTTTGCAACACCCGCAGGAACATCGAAGTGAGTGACAGGCCAACGACGGGCTGCTGCCATCAAACGTAAGCGCCAGTCAGGATTGACACACACCGGGTTGCCAACGGCATTCAGGAGTGGCTCATCAAAGACACTGTCGCTGTAGGCAAACGAACCCGACAACTCAACATTGTTTTCTGACGCCCACGCCTCTACCGCATCACGCTTCCCGCGCGACCATACGTAGACACCATCAAGCTCACCCGTGTACAAACCGTCGGCATCAACTGCATACATAGTGGCAATCACGTCGTCAAAACCCATGAGCTGTGCAAACGGTTCGATGAGATCTCGAGGTGTTGTCGTTGCAAGAACAACTTTTAACCCGTTCGCACGATGTTCATCCATCACTTTTGATGCATAGGGCTGCACCATTGCAACAAGATCAGGTGCGGCTGTTTCTGCAGCAGCTCGCACAACATCTCGTGCGTGACCTTTCATCGCCAACACTGCTTGTCGACCCAACACCATGGACGGCAGGTTCTCACCGAATGTCTCGAACACTTGATACAAGAGCGACTCGCCAGGGATATTGCGATTCACAACTCCGGTCTCGCGCAAGACGCGACTGACGACGTGAGCCGAGGCACCCGAGAGAAGCGTGCGATCGAGGTCGAAAAAGGCGGCGTGGGACACGGGCGAAGATTACGCCTGTTCTGCCGAGAGGGAAACCAAAAGTTTCACAGAGGAAACTTGCCCCGGGAATGGGAGAAGCCCCGCATTACTGCGGGGCTTCTCAACCGAAACCCGATGTTGGGGGAACATCTGTTGGGTTCTTTCGGCCGGCTATTGGGGGGCAATGCCGGCGCGATTTGTTAGTCATAAGTATGACTCCAGCAAGACCTAACACTCAAGTCGAACGACACGATACTTGCTATCGTTTTTAGCGATAGGTGTCACAAGGGGTCTGACGTGGAATTGAAGCAACTGCAGGCTCTCGTAGCCATCTCTGAACATGGCTCGTTCTCTGCGGCAGCCAAAGCTCTCGACACTGTGCAGTCCAATGTGTCCGCTCACCTCAGCCGACTTGAAAAAGAGCTCGGAAGTTCACTCATCGATCGGGCTAGTGGCGAACTCACCGATGAAGGCGAAATGGTGTTGGCTCGCGCCAAGCGCATCTTGCACGAAGTGGAAGACATCGATACCGATATTCATTCGCTCGGTGATTCCGTCTCTGGTGATTGTCGCATCGGAACATTGGGAACAACTGCTCGATGGTTAATGCCACCATTGCTCAACTCACTCACGCGACAACACCCCGGAGTACGCCTCACGATTGTGGAAGGCGCCACAAGTGCATTGATTCTTCGATTGATGAGCGGCGAAATTGATGCTGCTCTCGTTCACTTCCCTATTGCAGAAACAAACATTGAAACAAAAGAGATGTTTGCTGAAGAACTGTTTCTTCTCGCGCCGAAGAAACATGAACTTGCAACGCGAGATACCATCTCATTGGAAGAACTTTCTGAGCACCCCATCATGTTGGCCCCGCGCGGCACCGCTGCACGTCGCATCATCGACCGAGCAGCAGCCAGTAAAGGCGTGGCGTTACGACCACAAGCCGAGATTGACGGAATGCGTTTGATGGCATCATTGGTCTTTGAAGGTTTTGGCGCCGCCATCGTTCCAGCCAGCGCTGTCCCCGGCTGGCTGAAAGGCGACTTCGTGCGCATCGGCGTGCCCGACCTTCCCCGCCGAGTTGTCGGATGGGCGCAACGCGAACGTCCGCGACCCAACAGAGCCACCTTGGCGGTTCGTGATGTGGCGATCGAAGTCACCGGGCGTCACGCAGCACGCCAGCCCGGCATTTCCCTTGAAATTGGCGCAAAACAAGCCAAAGGAAGCCGCGCATAGCCCAGCAACTACTGTGGAGGGAGTGAGCGAGGCCAGCACTACACAACCCAAAGTTGTGCTTGAACTGCAACACAATGTTCCCGGCGCCGCCTCCGCTGCCGTTGTTCAACTCGCATCAGAGCGCGAGGTCGTATGGCTAACTGTTGACGGCGGAGACCACAAAGGCGCTCTCTCTGCAGCCGCATCTTCTGTCATCGCCACTGCTGCAACCACCGCCCGCACGAAGGGTCTTCCACTTGTACTGCAGATGGAATCTTCGGGTGCCGACATTCTGGAAGGCATCGCAGCGCTTCACGGTTGGGGCACTGCGGCAAAAGCTCTCGCTGAATGTTCCGGCGTTGTTCCCACCATCAGCATCGTCACGGGACCTGCGGTATCGGGACCTGCGCTTCTTATTGGACTCTCCGACTTTGTTGTCATGACTGAAGACTCATATGCATTTGTGAGCGGCCCCACGATGGTTGCCGAGTTCACCGGCATCACCATGACAAATGATGAACTCGGTGGCGCAAACACTCATGCGCGCAACAGTGGTGCAACATCGGTCGTTGTTGCAGACCTTGATGCTGCAACAGCATGGGTGGAAGAACTACTTGAATATCTTCCCAACAGCGTTGATCAACTTCCACCACTGTTGGAAACAGATGACAGCGACAATCGTTCGACTCCTGAAGCTGGCGAGCTCGTTCCTGAGTCCTCCACCGGCAGTTACGACGTTCGCAAAGTGATTGAGTCCATCGCTGACGATGGCATCTATATGGAGATGAAGGCTCGCTGGGCCGGCAACGTCATCACTGCATTCGCGCACATGGCCGGATATCCCGTGGGCATCGTTGCAAACCAGCCCATCAACCTTGCAGGCACTCTCGATATCCCTGCATCGCAGAAGGCTGCTCGCTTCGTCGCGTTCTGCGATGCCTTCAACATTCCGGTCATCACACTTGTTGACACACCCGGCTTTTACCCGGGCAAGGATCTTGAATGGCGCGGAATGATTCGCCATGGCGCACAACTCGTATTTGCTTATGCCCGTGCTTCCGTTCCACGCATTTGTGTCATTCTTCGAAAGTCATACGGCGGTGCATACATCGTGATGGACTCCAAAGAGATGGGGAACGACCTCTGCCTTGCATGGCCATGGGCCGAACTCGCGGTGATGGGCGCCGGACAGGCCGCCGCCATCCTCCAACGTCGAGCCACCCCCGAGGAACGGGCCGCTTTTGAGGCCGATTACACCCAACGCCTCCTGAACCCATACGTCGCCGCCGAGCGTGGGTACGTCGATGCAGTCATTGACCCCGCAGACACTCGTATTGAGATTTGTGCAGCACTTCACATGCTTCGAGACAAGCGCGAGCGCCTCGGATCACGCAAACACGACAACACTCCACTCTGAGCCAACTGCCATAGCAACGAAGGGTGGTTGCCTCTGCCCTGTTCGTCTAGCCTGACAAGTGGGGGAAATGGCTTTCCTCCGTCATATTTCGTCAGTAGTCAAGGAGACCCATCATGGCTGACAGCATCACAATTACCGATGATCGCACCGGCAAAACCGTCACTGTTCCCATCGAAGGCGGAGTCTTCTCTTCCGCAGCATTACGCGAGCTCGACCCCAGCCTTTTCATGTATGACCCCGCGTACTTGTCGACAGCATCATGTGCTTCGGCCATCACCTATCTCGACGGCGACAACGGAATCCTTCGGTACCGCGGCTACCCCATCGAGCAACTCGCTGAGAGTTCTTCATACCTCGAAGTCGCATACCTGCTGTTGAACGGTGACCTTCCCACGACTGCCGAGAAGGCTGAGTGGGAATACAACGTCACACGCCACACCATGATCCACGAGAACATGCGTAAGCGCTTCGTTGACGGTTTCCATTACGACGCCCACCCCATGGGCATGTTCATCTCGGCAACTGCTGCACTCGGAACCTTCTACGAAGAAGCCAAAGACATCTTCGACAAGGAGACTTTCGATAAGCAGGTTCTTCGCCTTGTTGCCAAAGTTCCCACCATTGCGGCGATGTGCTACCGCTTCAGCCAGGGTCTCCCCTTCGTGATGCCAAACAACTCGTTGTCCTACGGCGAAAACTTCTTGAACATGATGTTCAAGATTGGCGATGACTACAAGGTGAACCCAGTGCTTGCACGCGCAATGGACATCTTGTTCATCTTGCATGCAGACCACGAGCAGAACTGCGGAACCACCGCAATGCGCGTTGTTAGCTCCGCCAACTCCGATCCATACACCGCTACTGCTGCCGCAGCATCTGCGCTGTATGGCCCACTTCACGGTGGCGCCAATGAAGCAGTGGTGCGCATGCTTGCCGAGATCGGCGATGTGAAGAATGTTCCTGCATTCATCGAAAGCGTGAAGGCTGGCGAAGGTCGCCTCATGGGATTCGGACACCGTGTCTACAAGAACTTCGACCCACGCGCCACCATCATCAAGAAGACGGCATACGACGTCTTCGCAGTGACTGGCATGAACCCGCTGTTGGATGTTGCTCTTGAACTGGAAAAGGCTGCACTGAACGATGAATACTTCATCAAGCGCAAGTTGTATCCAAACGTCGACTTCTATTCCGGCCTCATCTACCAGGCACTCGGATTCCCTGTCGACATGTTCACTGTTCTCTTTGCAATTCCTCGCACCGTGGGCTGGTTGGCCCACATGCAGGAACTTCTGAACGACAAAGAACAGAAGATCAGCCGCCCACGCCAGTGGTACATCGGTGCCGAAGAACGCAACTACGTGCCCATCGCAAAGCGATAAGACTCTCCGCATAACAGCGGAAACAAAAAAGGCGATGCCAACTGGCATCGCCTTTTTTGATGCATTCGTTTCTATGCGATCGTGATGACAATCTTTCCGACATTGCCGTTTGAAGCCATGTACTCCTGACCCTTCGCAATATCTGCGATGGGATAGACGGAGTCAATCACCGGCTTGAGTGCACCGGTATCAAACAACGGCAGCATCTC
>JBEDFA010000063.1:0-8681 GCA_041175365.1 Actinomycetota bacterium
GTGGTGAAAAGTGGGGAAGAATGGTTGACAGTGGGGAATAGTGGGGATAATCTGTCAAACAGGTGGAGGCGGAGAACTTCCCCCTGGGAAGGCAGAAAACCGTGTTTGTTGGAGTGCATGAGCGCCAGCTCGACCCAAAGGGTCGTCTTGCGTTGCCTGCTGCATTCCGCCCACGGCTCGAGCCACGCTGTTACTTGTCCTTTGGTCGCGACAAGTGCATTGATGTCATGACCGCTGAAGCCTTCGAGCGCGATGTCGCCGAAGTGCTCGACAAAGTCCGTTCCGGTGAAATGAGCCAAGAGCAGCGTCGTGCTTTGGCTGCCAACACCGTGGAAGTCACGATTGATGCCCAGGGTCGCGTCAACATCGATGAAAAATTGCGCGCCTATGCCGGCATCTCGCTGGGAGCCAAAGTCGTCGTCGCAGGATCTTTTGACCGAGTGGAAATCTGGGAGCCGGAGCGCCACGAGCGCACCATTAGTGCCGGCACCGAGAAAATCGCTGGAGCAGGCGCGTGATTGCCAATGCTTCTCTTGTCTTTTCAACCAGCCAGGGGCCAACGGTCTCGGGCAGTCTCCCGGATGGCACGGTGGTTAGCTCCAACTCCGCCCGCTGTCATCGCGCACGTACCAGGGATAAATCTGGACGGCATTCGCTGTCCGAGGGACTGCCGGGGATCGTGGGTTACCAGGCTGGTTCTTTCAATGGTGGCGGCGTCATGACATCGGCATTCGTGCACGAGTCAGTGATGTTGAACGAAATCCTTGACGTGTTCTCGTCAATGGACAGCGGTGTCTTCATGGATGCCACATTGGGTGGTGCTGGCCACTCGATTGCTCTTTTGCAAGCACATGCAGAACTTCGCCTGTTGGGCATTGATCAGGATGATGTCGCACTTGCTGCTGCATCCCAAGTTTTGGCTGCCGCTGATTGTGGTGGACGCGCGACCCTCCGGCGCGCCCGCTTCGATTCGTTGTCAGCAGTCCTGGCCGAAGAGGGCATTGGTTCGTTGGCCGGTGCTCTTTTCGACCTCGGCGTGTCATCGCCTCAGTTTGATGTTGCAGAACGTGGCTTCTCGTACCGCTTTGATGCGCCACTTGATATGCGCATGGATCGTTCACAGCCTTTCAGTGCAGATGATGTCGTAAATGGCTACGAAGCCGATGCATTGGCACGCATGTTGCGTATGAACGCAGATGAGCGATTCGCGGACCGTATTTCGAAGGCGATTGTTGCGGCGCGCCCGATTCGCTCAACATCCCATCTCTCTGATGTTGTGAGCTCTGCAATTCCAGCACCTGCTCGTCGTCGCGGTGGTCATCCAGCAAAGCGCACCTTTCAAGCTGTGCGTATTGAAGTGAACGCAGAGCTCAGCATTCTTCCCATTGCAATTCGTGATGCCATTGCGGCTCTTGCTCCCGGTGCGCGTCTTGCCGTGTTGTCGTATCACTCTGGTGAAGATCGCATTGTGAAGGCAGTGATGCGCACAGCAGAGACAGGGGATTGCTCTTGTCCTCCAAACCTTCCTTGTGGATGCGGTGCATTGCGCACGGTGAAGCGTGTCCGCGTGCCTCGCGAGGCGTCGAAGTCTGAGCAATCCACTAATCCCCGTTCCACCTCGGCACGTTTGCGTGTCGTCGAAAAACTTTCGAAAGAAGAGATGAACTGACATGGCAGTTGCATTCCGTTTCCCTTCGGTCCTTGCGCCACGTTTCGATGAGTCGCGTCCTCGTCTCACTGTTGTCCCCAAGGAAGAGCGTCGTTACGTCGTCCTTGCAGTTGCTGTCGCCACTTTGCTGGTGGCAATGGGAATGGTCGTTGCATTGCGCGCCCATATGGCGCAGCAACAGATGAAGATTGACAAGTTGAACTACGACATCTCCCGCGCTCGTGAACATTTCGATGCACTTCGTGCGGACCGTGCAAGCTTGCAATCGCCAGAGGTGCTGACGCAGAAAGCACATGAGATGGGCATGGTCCCAAGTCTCGGAACAAGCATTGTGAATGTTCCCGCAGGCATTGCTGCTGAAGTTGCGGCCACTGTGGGCAAGGTTGACTCTGACGTCATTGCTGCAACAGAGTCTCCTCTCGACGAATTCGGTCGCCTAAAGAAGACCGTGGTAGGCGCGCCGTGACCTCGGATGAGTCAACGCGTCGCGGGACCCGTTCGCACTCAACGTCTGGGCGTTCGTCGTCCTCTTCGCGCTCAAATTCTTCACGTTCTTCCTCGTCGCGCTCTAGTTCCTCGCGTTCAACTTCGTCGCGCAGCAGCGGTAGCTCTTCTCGGTCTTCATCGTCTCGGTCAAGCACATCACGAGATGGTTCCCGGTCGACTCAGCAGCGTTCCGGACAGCGTCGTCCCGCAAGCTCATCCCCATCGAGCCGCTCTCGTTCAAATCAGGGCACGCGGCGTTCAGATGAAAATCCTCGCCAGTCCACTAGTCAATTTGAATCTGCCGTCAGCGAATTAGCAGGCAGCATCTGGAGTCAGATTCGCACGGCATTCAAAGGCGAAGTTCCAGAGAATCTCCGCGGAAGCAAGATCACGTCGAAGGAAGCGCATCGTCTTGTGAAGTCACGCCTTCGTGGGTCACTTGTCATTCTGAGCGTTCTTTTAGTTCTTGTATCGCTTCGTGTTGTATCGCTGCAGACGTTCAATCGCTCGGGTTATTACGAAGCCAGTGTTGATCAACGCACACGTGTCAACACCATTCGCGCAGCTCGTGGAGTCATCTTTGACCGCAATGGCAATGAACTCGCTTTGTCGGTTCCAAGCGTCACGGTCTATGCCGACCCTCGCGAAATCACAGACCCCACTGGTACTGCGCGTGCACTTGCACCATTCCTCGGCCTCACGCCTGAGAAAGAAGCAGCTTTGGCAGCCAGCCTTGCAAAGCCAGGATCGAAGTTTCATTACGTCTCACGTGAGATGACGAAGCAATCAGCCGCAATGTTGACTGGTTTGGGTCTCCCTGGCATTTATTCCTATACCGAACCATCGCGTCAGATTGAAGGCGGTGTTGCACAAGCCCTCATTGGCAAGACAGATCCTGATGGTGTCGGCACCTCGGGGCTTGAATTGCAATTCAATGATTTGCTGACGGGTGTCGATGGGCGCACCGTGCGAGAAGTGGACAAGCGCGGTCGTTCGATTGCTGGTGTCAACAGCACAACTTCTTCTCCCGTTCCTGGTGATGACTTGGTGCTCACCATTGACAAGAACATCCAATTCCATACAGACGCTGCACTATTGGATCGAGTTGCGAATCTGGGTGCGAAGGGTGGAACAGCAATCGTGATGAACACGGCGACGGGCGAGATTTACGCCATGTCCAATGTTCGCCGTAATGACGCGGGCGCTGCAGTTCTCGCTACCGGCAACTTCGCAGCAGTGGAAGCGTATGAGCCTGGTTCGGTTGCGAAAGTTTTCAGCATTGGTGCTGTTTTGAATGAAGGAGCAGTCACACCAGAAACGGTGCTGAAAGTTCCTGGCGCTCAGACAGTTGACGGTTTCCTTATTCGAGATGCGTGGCCACACGGCACCATCGACATGAACATCCGCAGCATCTTGGTGGAGAGTTCAAACATCGGCACGATGCTTGCTGCTCAAAAGATTTCGCCAAAGCGTCTCCATGATTACCTTGCTGCTTTTGGATTCGGTGCCAAAACTGGATTGAACTACCCCGGAGAGAGTCGTGGAATTCTCGCCGATGCGAGCAAGTGGCGCGGTACAGAAAAGTTCACCGTCTCGTATGGATACGGACTTGCCTCGACTCCAATGCAGTTGATCGCCGGAGTCAACACAGTTGCCAACAAGGGCACCTATGTTTCGCCTCGTCTTGTTTCGGCAACGATCGACAAGTCAGGAAAGCGTCGCCCTGCCGCAGCCTCGACGACTCGTCAAGTTCTCACGCCCGCAACCTCGGCTTCAATGATCGACATGATGCGCGGAGTGATCTGCGAAGGCACTGGATCTCTTGCGAAGGTCAAGGGAATGGAGATCGCTGGAAAGACCGGAACTGGCTACAAGGTTCAGAGCAACGGTACGTACACCACTGATAAGGGCGGGCGCCGTTACTTCGCATCCTTCGCCGGCTTCTTCCCAGCTGCAGATCCTAAAGTCACCATGTTGGTCAGTATCGACGAGCCTGATGCATCCTCTCGAGATCGTTTTGGTGGAACGGCGGCAGCTCCAGTGTTTGCTCGTTTGGTTCCCACTGTGATGCATGAATTGGGAATCGATGCAACGGGTACTGGTACGGGATGTGCTGCTGGTTCAAAGCCGGCAAGTCACTAACGGTGTTGGTTGCTGATGTCTCGCTATTCCGTTGCTTCCATCTCTGTTGGTGAACTCATCACTCAGGCAGATGCGGCTGCAACGGTTTCTAATGCCTCGGTTCTGATAACCGGAATCACGCAAGACTCTCGCGCGGTAGAAGCAGGGGACTTGTTCTGTTGTGTGCGCGGGGAAAATTTTGACGGGCATCAATTCGCGATGCAAGCGGTCGCAGCAGGTGCATCTGCCTTGTTGGTTGACAATGCAGTGACGGGCATCCCTGATTCTGTTGCCGTCATTACCGTTGCGAATGTTCGGGCAGTTGTAGGAAAAATTGCTTCTGCTGCATTTGGACACCCTTCCCGCTCGTTGACGATGGTCGGGATTACTGGCACTAATGGCAAAACCTCCACTGCTGCGATGGTCGCCTCCATTCTTCGTGCTTCAGGAAAAAGCACTGAGGTGCTGGGAACGCTGAGCAATGTGCGTACCACTCCGGAGGCAATTGATCTCCAGGCTTTTCTGCGTCGATGTGTTGATGAAAAGGCGACGCATGTTGTGATGGAAGTGTCTTCGCATGCTCTTGCACAAGATCGAGTGTCGGGGGTGATGTTTGACGTCGCAATCTTCACCAACATCACTCGTGACCATCTGGATTACCACAAGACAGAAGAGGCCTATTTTGCAGCAAAGGCCAAGTTGTTCGCTCCAGAGTTAGCGCGGCGTGGTGTGATCAACAGCGATGACCCGCATGGCCGCTTGTTGTTGGATGTGGCACCAATTGAAATGGTTTCCTTCGCGCACGCCGATGCTACTGATGTCACGATTCGCGTTGACAACGTGTCATTCCGATGGAGAGGCATCAATGTTTCTCTTCCGATGGGTGGTGCATTCAGCCTGATGAATGCACTTGCTGCTTTGACTGCATGTTCCGAGTTGGGCATTGATGAAGATTCTCTCGTTGATGGTTGCGCGCAACTTGCACAAATCCCCGGAAGATTTGAATCGGTGTCAAATACTTACGGCATCGGAGTCGTCGTCGATTACGCACACACTCCCGATGGTCTGAGAGAAGTGATTTCCTCTGCCCGTGCATTGTGCATGGGGCGCCTCATTGTCGTATTTGGATGTGGCGGAGACCGCGATACAGGAAAGCGACCCCTGATGGGGGCTGCAGCGCAGGAAGCAGACATCGTTTTTGTTACTTCGGATAATCCACGCTCAGAAGATCCAATGGCGATAATCAATGCGATTGTTTCGGGAGTGACGAAGTCCACAACTGATGTACGAATTGATGTCGACCGTGCGCAAGCCATTGCATCCGCCATCTTGGAAGCTCGGCGTGATGACATAGTGGTGATCGCCGGAAAGGGACATGAAGCAACGCAAGAAGTTGCTGGTGTCCATCATCCGTTTAACGATGTTGACGTTGCAAGGTCAGCACTGTCACAAAAGAAGGGAAGCGAATCATGATTGCTGTACTGATCGCCGGTGCTGTTTCGATGATTTTGTCGCTTTTCGGAACACGTCGCCTCATCACGTTCTTCGACAACTTGGGGAAGGGTCAGCCAATTTTGGGCTCTGAAGACCACGGCCCTGTGCATCACATGAAGAAGCAGGGGACCGCAACAATGGGCGGACTTGCAATCCTCTTCTCTGCGTTCATTGGCTGGTTGGTTGCGCATCTTCGTGGCGGCATTGCTTTGTCAGACCAAGCCATGATCATGTGGGCAGGTGTTGCGATTCTCGCCGCCATGGGTTTTCTTGATGACTATCTCAAAGTGCGCAAATCGCATAATCGCGGCATCTTCTGGAAGAAGAAGGGCTACATCACTTTTGGGTTAGTTGTTCTCGTGACCACTTGGTTAGCTCTCGGCACTGGTGTTAGCGAAACACTGTCGTTCACTCGTTTTGATCTTCCCGGTTGGGAATTGCCAAAAGTCTTGTGGGTGTTGTGGACAGCCATCATGGTGTGGTCGACGACAAATGCCGTCAATGTCACGGACGGACTTGATGGTCTTGCAGCAGGCTCTGCGCTGTTCGGATTCCTCGCTTTTACTGTTATTGCGTACTGGGCCTTCCGTAACCCCGATGTGTATCACTTGGTGAACCCTCTTGACCTTGCAGTGTTTTCTGCATCGATGGCAGGTGCGTGCGGTGGCTTCTTGTGGTGGAACGCTGCTCCGGCCCGCATCTTCATGGGTGATGTGGGGGCTCTCGGTATCGGTGCTGCACTCGGACTTCTTGCAGTCACTACGAACACTCACTTGTTGCTTCCGATTGTCTGTGCGCTCAACGTGATGGAATCCGGATCCGTTGCATTGCAAATGACGGTCTTCAAAGCATCTGGTCGCAAGAAGCGTCTCTTCCGTATGTCGCCGGTTCATCATCATTTTGAATTGTTGGGCTGGCCAGAGACCACTGTCATCATTCGCTTCTGGATTATTTCCGGTGTATTCGTTGCTGTCGCACTCGGAATCTTTATCGCTGACTTCACCAATATCGCCGACACCTTCGCTGGGCGATAAACGTGCAGAAGGTTGCCGTCTTAGGACTTGCACTGACGGGCAATGCCGTCGCGCGAGCGCTCTCTGCTCGTGGCGTCTCTGTTCGCTTGGCGGACAATCGAATTTCCGATGATCATCAGACCCTTGCGACTGAACTTGGTTGTGAGCTCATCGACATGAATGCAGCGAATGCAGTGAGCCTTCTACTTCGCGATGTCGACACGTTGATGCCCGCACCTGGGGTGCCGCCCTCGCATCCAGCAATTGTTGAAGCATTGCAGCGGGGGATAGCGGTGCGAACCGAAATTGATGTCGCCTATGAATGGGAACAGCAGCGCCCAGGCGGACCGCGACCCATTTTGGGCGTCACAGGCACCGATGGGAAAACCACCACCACGATGATTGCCGCACATCTCCTGCGGGAGAACGGTTACAAAGTGGAAGAAGCGGGCAACACAGACCTTCCATTCGTTGCGGCGGTTGATTCTGATGCAGATGTTTTTGTCGTTGAGTGCTCAAGTTTTCGACTGAAGTTCACAACAATGTTTCGATGTAATGCATCTGTTTGGCTGAACTTCGCTCCCGACCACTTGGATTGGCATCCGGACTTTGCCGATTACGCAGAGACAAAAGAACGATTGTGGAAGTTCGCAAACAGCAGCGACGTTGCTGTTTTCCCAGTCGGCAATTCACTGATTGAGGCGGCCTCGAGTCGAACAGATGCTCGTGCAGTGTCATTCGGGCTGTCGGATGCTGACTATTGCGTTTCAAATAATGTCTTGACATCACCCACTGGAAATTTGTGCTCTGTTGAGGCTCTCTGGCGGGCAATGCCACATGACATCACGAACTCTCTTGCAGCGGCAGCGCTCGTTGTTGAATCAGGATTAGTCCCATCGAGTTCTTTGCAACAAGCGCTCTCAAATTTTGAATCGGCTCATCACCGCATTGAATTCATTGGTGAACATGCGGGTAGTGCTTGGTATGACGATTCCAAAGCCACAAGTCCACATGCGGCGTTGACGGCTATTCGGGCGTTCGATCGTTTGGTTCTGATCGCAGGTGGCCGAAATAAAGGACTTGATTTGTCGCAGATGGCCACGGAGCCGACTCGAATGGTCGGAGTCGTCGCGATCGGTGACGATGCCTCACTTATTGCACAGGCGTTCGACGGTATCTGTCCGGTCAAGACAGCCTCAGACATGAAACAGGCAGTGGCGGAAGCAGCAAGTTTGGCGGTTCCAGGTGCATCGGTAGTGCTGTCGCCTGGGTGTACCAGTTACGACTGGTATCGCAATTACAACGAACGCGGTGACCACTTTACGCAATGTGTTGCAGAATATTTTGAATGGGCATAGTCCAATGACCAACGAATCCTCTCGTAATTCTCAGTCTCTCAAGGAACGTCGACTCAAAGTTCTTCGACGAACCGGCCTTGCAGATAAGCAGAACTCACGCCTGACGCTTGACAAACCACCTGCAGCATTTTTCTGGATCCAGATCATCGTCTTTGTGCTTGCACTTCTTGGTTTGGTCATGGTTTTGTCCTCGTCATCGGTCACGAACCTTCATTCGGGTTCCTCGGCATGGAGCATGTTCTCGAAGCAATTCGTGTGGGTTGTTGCTGGCGCTGGTGCTGGATTAGTTGCGTATCGTCAGCCCTACAGTGTGTGGAAGAACGACACACTTCTCTTTGCGGTCACCGTGGTCATTGTTGGTGCGAACTTTCTTGTTCTTTTAAAGGGCCAACTCATCAACGGCGCGAAGGCGTGGCTCGACATAGGTCCCTTCCGATTTCAGCCTTCTGAATTCATGAAGATTGCACTGATTCTTTTCTGTGCAAACTTTCTCTCCAGTCGCCACCGTGCAGTTGCAGTCAAGAATGTGGTGCTGTACCC
>JBEDFA010000064.1:0-22027 GCA_041175365.1 Actinomycetota bacterium
GAGTTCGGTACAAAGAAAAAGACCCCCGCACTGCGGAGGCCTTACAAGCGAAACGCTTATTTTGTTGGGGAACAAGGACTCGAACCCTGAATAACAGTACCAGAAACTGCTGTGTTGCCAATTACACCATTCCCCAGTGCGACCCCCATGATAGCGAGCCAACTACAGCGTCACCACCGACGAATGGCTCAGCCAGTGATGGAAAGAAGTCGGTCAAAACCAATGATGCGACCCACAGCAACTCCGACTGTTTCCTTGATGTACTTGCCCCATGCTCGCTTGATTCCCTGCAACGGACTTGTTGCGGTTGCCGATGGCTCTGCGTGAACACCAAGCTCCCGGAGTGAGAGCAAGGAACGCTGCATGTGCCAACGATCTGTCGAGACCAAGACGCTGCTGATATCACGAGTGCTCAAGACAGTTGCGATGTTGCTCAACGATTCCCATGTTGAACGACCTTCATCTTCTTGAATGACGACATCGGACGGCACGCCTCGATCCGTCAACCAACGGCGTGATGCTGCAGCTTCGGTGAAACGATCGCCGGGCATCTTTCCACCGGTGACTGCGATGAAGACAACCCGACCTGATGTGTATAAGTCGAGAGCATGCTGCAAACGCGATTCCAAAAGAGGCGACGGAGTACCGTCATATTGCGCAGCACCCATCACAATGACGGCATCTGCTTTTTGTCCAGTATCTGAATGCCCCACGGTCAGGATTGTCACAAAAGTCAGCGCGATGTACAGCGTCATTGCAATCGCAACAGCAAATGCAATACGAAAGGCTGACTTCACAAATGTCATGCGTTAGCCAATACGAGCAATGGCGGATTGGATGCGACGAAGAGTTTCATCCCGACCCAACACTTCAATGCTCTCGAACAACGGCGGACCAACCGTGCGACCAGTGATTGCAACGCGGATGGGAGCTTGCGTTTTGCCCAACTTCAGTCCGTTCGCTTCCGTCCAGGATTCCAAAGCACTCTTCAGCGCATCGTGATTCCATTCACACGAAGCAAGAGCCGATGCGTAATCGCGCAAGACATTGCCTGCAAATTCTGAACCCATCGTCTTTGTCCATGCATCTTCATCAATCACTGGATCGGCAAGGAACATGAAGTCCACCATCGCAGGTACTTCAGACAAAGTGACGACGCGTGTCTGCACCAACTGCGCAAGTTTCGCAAATGTCTCAGCGTCAAAACGCTCCGCTGGCCATGAAGCATTCGCAAGATACGGCGCACATCCTGTAATAAATTCATCCAGGGTCATCGCGCGGACATAGTCGCCATTGAAACTGTTCAACTTCTTGATGTCGAAGAAAGCAGGCGAATGGTTGACATCTTCCAAACGGAACTCATCGACGATCTGCTGCCAAGGAACGATCTCTGTGTCCCCCGCTGGCGCCCAGCCAAGTGTCATCAAGTAGTTGATCATTGCTTCAGGCAGGATGCCTTCTTCGCGGTACTGCTCCAGCGCCACCTTGTCACGACGCTTGGACAACTTCTTACGCTGCTCATTCACCAAGACCGGCACATGTGCCCACACTGGCGGCGTGTGCCCCAAGGCATCCCAAATCATTTGCTGCTTCGGTGTATTCGGCAGGTGCTCTTCCGCACGCACCACGTTCGAGACTTTCATTTCAATGTCGTCAACAACATTTGCAAGAAGAAACATGGGGCTGCCGTTACTGCGCAACAACACGAAGTCCTCAATTGTTTCGTTCGCAAAGTCCACTTCCCCACGCACAAGGTCTTGCACAACTGTGTGGCCTTCGGGAACGCGGAATCGCAACACTTGACCAGGCCCACCGGTGAGTCCGCGATCACGGGAGTACCCGTCGTATCCCTGCTTGCCAGTCTCCTTGGCACGAGCCTGAATTTGATCGGCGGTGAGGTCACACCAATACGCATTGCCTTGCTCAAACAGCTTGTGCGCAGCAGCAACATGCAGTTCAGCATTCTTGCTTTGGAAATACGGACCTTCGAATTGTGGATGCTTGGAATCAATTCCCAGCCAGGACAGGGCATCGATAATGCCTTGTGTCCACTCGGGGCTATTACGTGATTCGTCGGTGTCTTCGATACGCAACACAAAAGTGCCGCCCGTGCGCAATGCAAGCGCCCAGTTGTAAAGAGCAGTACGAGCACCACCTACATGGAAGAAACCAGTAGGAGATGGGGCGAAACGGTAGCGAGGGGCGTCAGACATGCGCCTCTCAGGCTACTTGTGCCCTCACTGGTCAAACGCGACAGATAGCGTGACAAACATGGACGGCTTCACGCAAACAGACCAGGTCAATGTTTTAGGCGAACTTCTGCAGACCTGCTGTACGTCTCCGATGACGGGCTACTACCGCACGGGTTGCTGTGAAGTCGGCGGAGATGACACTGGGGTTCACGCGGTGTGCGCAATCATGACCGATGAGTTCTTGGAGTTCTCCAAGGCTGCTGGCAATGACCTTTCTACGCCAATGCCACAGTATGGATTCACAGGATTAAAAGCCGGCGATCAATGGTGCTTGTGTGCGCCACGTTGGCAAGAAGCCTTTGAAGCTGGGAAAGCACCACACGTGAAACTTCACAGCACGCACATTGCCGCTGCTGAATTTTGCGACATGGACGCATTACGCGCCCATGCCATTGACCTGTAATTAGATCAGGAGCGATTGCTCGGTAAACGACATCAGCAATGCATCGTCACCCATGACAGCGCCGCTGAGACCGTGGACTGCTGGCAACAACTGCTCGCAGAAGAATCGGCCAGTGTTCACCTTTGCAGCAATCTCTTCCGCAGGAAGATCTGAATGCACAGCGAGATGAGCAGACTTCGCCATCACATAGCCGCCCACCAAAGTGGACAACTGACGAAGGTACGGAGTTGCACCTGAGAGAACTGCAACTTGATTTGAAGCATTCTTAAAGAACCACTGCGTTGTTCCACGCACTGCATTAATCGCAGCTTTCAACTCCGCTGCAGCAGCAACCAACTCTGGGTGCTTCAACATCTTGTCGTGGATGACATCCATCTCGTCAAACAATCCGAGAATGACTGCGCCACCCTTCATGCCCAACTTGCGACCCACAAGGTCCATGGCCTGAATGCCATTCGTTCCCTCATAGATGGTGGTGATGCGTGCATCGCGGTAATGCTGCGCAACGCCGGTCTCTTCGATGAAGCCCATGCCGCCATGAATCTGCACTGCCATTCCAGTGAGTTCAACACCCATGTCGGTGCCCCAGCCCTTGGAGATCGGCGTGAGTAAGGCTGCGATATCAGATGCTTTTTCACGTTCTGCTGCATCAGGATGATGTGCTGCCACGTCAAGACACGCCGCGTTCCAGTAAATGATGCGGCGCAATGCCTCAATCGTGCTCTTCATGGTCACCAACATGCGCTTCACATCAGGGTGAAGGATGATGGAGGAACTTTCACCAGCCGGCGCACCAGGAGCGCGACCTTGCTTGCGCTGCACCGAGTATTCGACTGACTGCTGATATGCACGCTCAATAAGAGCCATGCCTTCAAGGCCAACACCAAGTCGTGCTTGGTTCATCATGGTGAACATGTACGCCATGCCATGGTTCTCTTCACCGATGAGATATCCAACAGCACCGCCATTGTCACCATAAGACAACACACATGTAGGACTTGCCTTAATACCGGTCTTGTGCTCGATGCTGACGCACTTCACGTCATTCAATTCACCGAGTGAACCATCACTATTCACCATGTACTTCGGAACGATGAAACAGGAAATGCCCTTTGTACCTGCAGGCGCATCTGGTGTGCGAGCCAACACCAAGTGAATGATGTTGTCGGCCATGTCGTGCTCACCGAATGTGATGTAGATCTTTGTACCGGTGAGGAGATACGAACCATCAGCTTGCTTTGCAGCCTTGGTTCGCACTGCACCAACATCGGAACCTGCATCGGGTTCAGTGAGGTTCATGGTGCCTGTCCACTCACCCGAGATCATCTTGGGCAAGTAGGTCATCTTCTGAATCTCATCACCGTGATGCATGATCGCGTCGATGGCACCTTGCGTCAGCAACGGCGCCATGGTGAGCGCCATGTTTGACGAGTTCATGATTTCTTGAATCGCGATATTCACCAACCAGGGGAATCCGCCGCCACCAAAGCCAGGGTCAAAGCCCACTGCTCCCCAACCGGCCTCGACATACGCCTTGTATGCCTCTTTAAAACCTTCGGGAGTTGTGACAGTGCCATCAGCATTGCGCTGCGAACCAACGGTGTCTCCAATTTTGTTGAGAGGTGCAAAGCGCTCTTCAAAGAAACGAGCTGCTTCTGCCAACAAGTCGCCCACCATTGACGAATCAACATCAGCGAACTTTGGCAATGCAGTGATGTCACTCAAACCACAAAAGCGATTGAGAACGAAATCAATATCGGCGAGCGGTGCGTTGTAGATGGTCATTGTGCGTATCCCGTCAGCGTGCGCCAGTTGGCAGCGAATCCCGATGCAACTTCGTCTGGCGTCATGCGAAGCGTTGACTCCGGCACCATGTCAGCGATGTCGCGACCTTCTTTGTAGTGATGAACATGTCCAACACCAATGAAGAGTTCCTTACGCACAGCAACAAGATCTGCAGGTGGCGAGTCAGAGAGAAATCCCCATAGAGACAGCGCAAGATTGAGGTCATAGACAGACGGTGCACGGCCATACATCGAGGCGCGACGCAATGCGATTAGCGAACATCCACGTAAGGCATCTTCCACGTGCTCACCAGCAGAAACGCGGACGCGACCTGCTGCTCGATTCGCCAAAGTGATGATGTAGCCCTGGTCGGGACCTTGGTAGCCCAGACGCTCACCAGCAGGCTGACGACCTTCAATCTCTCCGGGGCGGCCAGGCTGCCAGCCGGTGGGAACGAAGTCGGGAGACTCGTAATAGCGAACCGGTTCAACCGGTGGAACAGGGGCGAATCGAGGTGCTGCCATAAGGGGAAACTCTACGCCGAGTGACCCCGTTCAGAGGAAGAACTGGCTTAGTTGGCGTGGAGAAGTCCGTAGATGAGGGATTCCTCTAGTGCCTGCCAGGACGCTTCGATGATGTTCGTCGAGACGCCGATGGTGGTCCAGCTGCGATCTCCATTGGTGGCATCGAGGAGGACGCGTGTGATGGCGCCCGTGGCGCTTCCACCGTCAAGGATGCGCACCTTGTAGTCCACCAAATGGATCTTGTCGATCTGAGGGAAGCTGGAACGCAAACTGGCGCGAAGAGCGGCGTCGATGGCGTTCACAGGGCCATTACCCGCTGACACATTCTCGAAGAGGGTGTCCCCCACCCAGACCTTCACCGTGGCTTCGGTTGTGAAACGACCGTCCGATGCTTCGTCAGTGATGACGCGCATGGACTCAACACGGAATTGATCTTGTGTCCACCCTGATGCGCGACGCATCAACATCTCAAGCGATGCGTCAGCAGCCTCGAAGTGATAGCCCTCATGCTCAAGGCGCTTGAGGTCTTCAATCACCTTGTTCACTGCGGGGCCGTCCATTGTCAGACCTAGTTCTTCAGCCTTCACTTCGATGGTGGCGCGGCCAGCCATCTCACTAACAACGAAACGTGTTCCGTTGCCCACAATTTCAGGATCAACATGCTCATAAGCATCTTTGGCGCGCTTAATGGCAGAGACATGCAAGCCGGCCTTATGTGCAAAAGCTGAAGCACCAACGTATGGGGCCTGCGGGTTCAACGGACGATTGAGAACCTCGGCGACGTGGTTGCTCACTGCGGTGATGCGAGAAAGATGACCCTCTGGCAAACAAGCGAATCCCATCTTCAGTTCAAGGTTAGGAATCACAGTGGTGAGGTTGGTGTTTCCTGTGCGCTCACCAAGACCATTCAATGTTCCCTGCACATGACGCACTCCGGCAAGAACGGCAGCCATTGAGTTTGCAACTGCGCATCCAGTGTCGTCGTGGCAATGGATGCCGAGCGTTGCATCGTTACCCACGAATGCCTTTACTTTGGCAACAATTTCAGCAACTTCATGTGGCAATGAACCGCCATTGGTATCGCACATCACTAAGTGTGTTGCGCCCTTCATGACTGCAGCTTCCACCACACGCATCGCGAATTCAGGGTTGTTCTTGAATCCATCAAAGAAGTGCTCAAGGTCCACCATGACTTTGCGTCCATTGCCGTTTAAGAAATCAACGGAATCAGCAACCATCAACACGCCTTCATCAAGCGTTGTCTGCAATGCATCAGTGACGTGATAGTCCCAGGACTTTGCAACGATGCACACAGCCGAAGTGTTTGCATCAAGAAGATTACGCAATGTTGCGTCGTCGTCCACTTTGCCCTTGGGGCGGCGGGTAGATCCGAATGCAACCAGTGTTGAGTTACGGAAATTCAATTCCTTCGCAGCGCGTGCAAAAAACTCGATGTCTTTCGGGTTCGCGCCGGGCCAGCCACCTTCTATGAAGTGCACGCCCAGATATTCCAGCTGTTCTGCAATACGAAGTTTGTCTTCGACTGTCGCTGATACGCCTTCTACTTGCATGCCGTCGCGCAATGTGGTGTCGAATGCTTCAACGATTTCGAGTGAGGTGGTCGTATTCATCTCGTTGTCTCCGTCTTAATGGTGTGTCGTGGGGTGAGGTCTGTTGGGGCAATTTTGGGAATGAAAAAGCCGCCCTGAGGGGCGGCTGGAACGCGCACGTCGGAGGCCGGCGTGCGCTAACGAATAATGATGATTGCTGCAGCAGAGCCGGAGTTACGGCGGGAGATGCTTGCGGTCAACATGAAAGCAAGTATCGCCGTCTTCTGGGCAATCGTCAACCCCCCTGTGGGCAAACTTGGTCTCCCTGTGGGCAAGGCTGTGGAAAACCCCTGTCCCTAAGACTGATAAGAGTTTTCTTTGTGGATGACCGTTGAGAATTTCTCAACGAATCGGCTTAGGCGAGCTCGAGCCAGCCCTTGTACTGCGGGAGCTGTCCGCGGACGGCCTTGCCGTAAATGTCCGCCACCTGCTTGGTGATCGGACCTGGACAAGGAACGCTGCGGTCGTCGACAGAGTTAATGGCGCTGACTTCTGCAGCGGTACCCACGCAGAAAATCTCTTCGGCGATGTAAAGGTCGGAGCGTGCGATGTTGCCCGTCTCGACTTCGTAGCCGAGGTCTTGGAGAATCTTGATGACGCTCCACTGAGTGATGCCTTCAAGCGCACCAGCGGACAGTGGCGGCGTGATGACCTTGCCGTTACGAACAACGAAGAGGTTCTCGCCGGTGCACTCGCTGACGAGGCCTTCCATGTTCAAGAGGATTGCCTCGTCGTATCCGGCACGCAATGCCTCCACCTTTGCAAGTGAAGAGTTGGCGTAGTTCGCAACAGTCTTTGCAGCAGGAGGAAGCATGTTGTGATCAAGGCGCTTCCATGAAGAAATCTTCATGCGTACACCCTTGGTCATTGCATCGTCGCCCAAATAAGCGCCCCATGGCCAGCATGCGATTGCAACGTCAACGCTGCACGGAAGAGTGTTGAGACCCATCTCGCCATAGCCGTAGTACGCAATCGGACGGATGTAGCAACCTGGGAGACCAGTGGAACGCACTGTTTCACGTGTTGCATCAACAATTTCCTGCACGGTGTATGGAATCTCCATGCCAAGGATCTTTGCGCTGCGGAACAAACGCTCGATGTGCTCGGTGAGGCGGAAGATAGCCGGACCTTCTGCTGTCTCGTATGCGCGAATACCTTCAAACACTCCCGTGCCGTAGTGAAGGGTGTGAGTGAGGACGTGTACCTGGGCCTTATCCCAATCGACGAGTGAGCCGTTCATCCAGATTTTTGGTGTGGGGATCAAGGTAGGCATTGGTGCTCCTAGAGAAGTGGTGGTTGAAGATTACTTGCCGGCAACGAGGGCGGCGATGGAGTTTCCGATTTCGACAGTGGAGCCGGTGGGCGCCGTGTCGCAAGCGGTGCGAATACGGGCTGCTGCATCGTTTTCGCCAAGGAATTCCAACATCAGGGCCGCAGACAAGATGGCTGCAGTGGGGTTGGCCTTACCGGTGCCCACGATGTCAGGAGCCGAACCATGGGATGGCTCAAACATGGAGGGGCCCGTGCGCGATGGGTTGAGGTTGGCAGAAGATGCCAAGCCGATGCCGCCGCTGACTGCTCCACCGAGGTCGGTGAGGATGTCGCCGAACAAGTTGTCGGTCACGATGACGTCGTAGCGATGTGGGTCTTCCACGAAGTAGATACACGCTGCGTCAACGTGATTGTACGCAGTGCCCACTTGCGGGAATTCTTTTGCAACATCGTTGAACGCACGTTGCCAGAGGTCGCCTGCAAATGTGAGCACGTTTGTCTTGTGCACCAATGTGACGTGCTTGCGCTCGCGCTTTGCAGCAAGTTCGAATGCGTAACGGATACAACGCTCCACACCATGACGTGTGTTCACGCTTCCTTGGGTTGCGATTTCATGCGCAGTGCCACGACGGAGAACGCCACCTTCACCAACGTATGGGCCTTCGGTGTTTTCACGAATCACGACGAAGTCATGAGGCGTGACATGACCAGGTGCCGTACCAGCGAACGGACGTTGGTTGACATAGAGGTCGAGATCAAAACGCATCTTGAGAAGAAGGCCGCGCTCGATGATGCCAGGAGGGACATCAGGCGTGCCGACGGCACCCAACAAGATGGCATCAAAGTTGCGTAACTGGTTCAGCACGTCGTCCGAGAGAATCTCGCCGTCGCGCAGGTAGCGCATGCCGCCGAGGTCGAAATCTGTGGTTTCGATCGCTACTCCGGTGGCACGAACCACCTTGACTGCTTCGGCCGTGACTTCCGGTCCGATTCCGTCTCCACCAATGAGTGCAATGCGATGTGCCATAGGGGCTCCATCGTAGAAGGCGCAGATAGCCTTCCTCGCATGGCAAAGCACCTTCTCTCCAAAGAGACCTACCAGCGTCTTGAAGCCGAGATTACGAACCTTGAGCACAATGAGCTGCCGCGAGTTGCCGACCTCATCGGCAAGGCCCGCGAAATGGGCGACCTGAAGGAAAATGGCGATTACCACGCCGCCAAAGACGAGTACGGCATGTTGAATGACCGCAAGAACTTGCTGCTTTCCATTTTGGAAGAAGCAGAGGTGGCGACAGCTCCCGCATCTGGCGAGGTGGGCGTTCTTTCTCTCGTCACCATTTTGTTCGAAGGCGACGATGCCGACGACGCCGAGACGTACCTCATCGGACACATCGAAGAAAAGCGCACCGGCGAAGGTGTTGAAGTCATGAGCCCGGTCTCCCCCATTGGATCGGCATTGCTGGGTCATGCTGAAGGCGACAACGTGCAGATCACGCTTGAGAACGGCGCGAAGGTTTCTGTCTCCGTTATCAAGGTGCAGAACTGAGCGATTTCCAGACTCCGTCTCTCCCCCCTGGTCGGTTCATGCCGTTGCCGGGGCGTGGCACAACATATTTTCGCGAACTCGAAGGCCCTGTCGGTGCCCCCACATTGATTCTGTTGCACGGATGGACCGCAACAGCAGATCTGAATTGGTTCATGTGTTACGAACAATTGGGCCAACACTTCCGTGTCATTGCACTTGATCATCGTGGGCATGGTCGTGGCATTCGCACCAATCGAAGTTTCAAGCTGTCAGATTGCGCGGATGATGCTGTTGCGCTCGCCGATCAATTAGGAATTGAAAAGTTCATCCCCGTTGGATATTCCATGGGCGGCACAGTTGCACAACTCGTGTGGAAGCGTCATGCGCATCGAGTGAGCGGTCTCGTACTCGCGGCCACATCAGGCCACTTCGTTTCGGAGCGAAAAGAACGAGTTGGTTTCACTGTGATGGCCGGGATCGGCGCGTTGTCTCGCATCGTCCCTTCATCGGTTCGCGAGTCCATCTCTCACCGTCTCTATGTCTCACGGAAAACAATGACATGGGAACCATGGGCAGCAAAAGAAGCTTCAGGCCATGAGTGGCGCCTCATTCTTGAAGCAGGTGCAACACTTGGTCTGTACGACTCTCGCAAATGGCTTCCCCAAGTGGATGTTCCAACAGCAATGATCATTACAACTGCTGATCATGTGGTGGCCACCGAGCGCCAGCGAGAACTTGCAGAACTTGTCCCCAATATTTTTGTACAGACAATTGATGCAGACCACGATGCGGTGTACGCACGTGCTGAGGAATTCGTTCCGATGCTTGTCAATGCCTGTCTCAATGTCGCTCAGCGTTTTTCGCATCAATCCATGTCTGAAGAGTCTTCAAAATGAAACAAGCAGTCGCACTTCGTTCTCGCTGGCGCCGTAATGGTCGCCTCGCACGTCTCGGAGCTCGCATCGGCTTGGCACATGCCGGAACATCTGCACGCAAAGTATTTGCTGGCGCCGAACGACGCGAGCAGTTGTCTCGCGATCGCGAGATGAAGACGGCGCAACAAGTTGCAAACGAACTAGGGAACATGAAGGGCGCATTGATGAAGCTGGGCCAGATGGCTAGCTATCTCGATGATGGATTACCAGAACCCATGCGCCTCGCTCTTGCCCAGCTGCAATCAAATGCTCCCCCGATGGCTATCGAATTGGTTCACGAGGTCTTGCTGACCGAACTGGGCAAGCCAGTGAGCGAAATGTTCGTGGAGTTTGACGATGAACCCATCGCTGCTGCCTCTATTGGTCAAGTGCATCGCGCCATTCTTCGCACGCCTGAAGGTGACCGCGCGGTTGCAGTCAAAGTGCAGTACCCCGGAGTCGCCGAAGCGATTGACGCGGACATTCGTACAGCGGACCTTCTTGGAACATTGCTTGCCTTCGGTTTCAAGAGTTTGAATCCAGAAGACATGGTGGCGGAAATTAAGGACCGTCTTCGTGAAGAACTTGATTACTCGCTGGAAGCCAAGAATCAACAGACATTCGCAGACTTCTATCGCGGACACCCATTCATTCATGTTCCTGAAGTGCTGCACAACTACTCCACTTCGCGCGTACTGATTACTGAACTCGTCAGCGGATCATCATTTGCCGAAGTACTCGAGTGGTCGCAAGAAGAACGCAATGCAGTGGGTGAAGCAATCTTCCGCTTCGTCTTCCGCAGCCTGTATCGCTTCCGTGCGTTCAACGGCGACCCTCACCCAGGTAACTACATCTTCCACAAAGATGGCCGAGTGACATTCCTCGACTTTGGTCTCATCAAACACTTCACCGTGGAAGAGATGGAGATGTTCCAATGCATGGTGAAGGCCGCTGTGCTGGACCATGACATGGAGGAATACCGCCGCATCATCGAAGACGCTGGCATGTTGCAAAAGGATGCACCGTTCACAACGCAAGAAGCTGGCGACTACTTCGCACACTTCTATGCACCCGTGCGTGAGTCACACGAGATGACATGGACAACGGAGTACGCAACTTCAATTGTGCGTCATACATTTGATCGCACCTCTGCGATTGCACAATACGCAACTGTGCCAAAGTCATTCGTTTTTATTCAGCGCATCAACCTTGGTTTGTATGCACTGCTGGGTCAGTTAGGTGCCGCTGGCAACTTCCGTCGCATCAGCGAGGAACTGTGGCCAATGACAAACTCTGCTCCGTCTACCCCCATGGGTGAAGCCGAAGCCAAGTGGCTTGCCACGAAGCAATAGCTACTCGTACCACCACATCCACTTGCCATGTGAGTGCACGTGAGCCAAAACACGCGCATCAGTTTGCGCACCATTTCGGTACTCAACCGCACCAAGCACTGTTCCAGGCGGGCCTTCTACTTCCGGGAGCGGAACAGGTGGCAACACAGCCACTACACCGTGAGCTTCGGCGCTAATCCACGACACAGGCCGCCTCTGACTTGCCTTCGCAAGAATCTCGCCGAACACCGACCATTGATCCGCAGGGAGATACACCAATGCCCAACTGGTCGTAATGACAAGTGGCCCATCAATTGATTCCAAAAGTGCCGGCAAATCACTAATTGCATCGCCGCTGACAAACTGCGTATCAAGCGTTCTTGCAAGTTCAAGTGCGGCGTTAGTCCGTTCAGTGCGGCCCGTATCTGGCCACACGCATGCCTGCATCCATCGGTAATCATCCACATTGCGCGTATCAATGGGGTTGCGGTCAAACCCAATTTGCCGAGCAATGGGAGCGCGGGAAAGTGGCGGAACACCGTGAAGTAATGAGCAGTCAATTCGGACTGTTGAGTCAACTGGACCATAGGTGCGGGAATCGCCATAGTCGACGAAGCAGAGGTCGCGTGCCAATGTCAGTCCAGCGCTTGTTCCAACATCAATCAATGTGACGTCATGATCTAACTGCAACGATGCAAGCGCAGGAGCAAGGAATGAGACTCTTCCTATTTCATTTGTTTGCACAAATCGAGTCGCCAATATCGGAGCAATCTCATCTTGTGAGCGCAGAACGCATTCGACAAAATTCGCACCAACATCCGCGGAAAGATTGTTGTAGTAGATGTCAAATAACTCTGGTTCGAGACCTTGCAGCACACGATCATGTACTGCCGCCAACAATAAGTTGGGATGCAATTTGTCAAGAGGTGAACTCAGTAAGAAATCAAGAACGTCTGGGTTTTCGGAGACCGCTTTCGTGATTCGTTCATACAAAGGCGAATATCCACGACATTCATTTTCACTGAATGTCTTCCAGCTCTGGGAAAGCTCTTCCCGCGTAGTCACTTCTTTGACCACTAAATGACAGTCTCCATATCGAGACCGATGTCAAGAATGGGTGACGAGTGCGTGAGACCACCAACACTGATGAAGTGCACGCCCGTTTCTGCAACAGCCTTTGCCTTCTCCAACGTGAGTCCACCACTCGCTTCCAAAAGCACAGCATGACCTGTTGACTCTGTGTGCTCCGCACTGATGTCGACTGCCTCGCGCATGATGTCAGGCGACATGTTGTCAAGGAGAACGACATCGGCGCCAGCACCGAGAGCAACGCGCAGTTGTTCCAAAGTGTCCACTTCAATTTCGATGGGCAAGGTCGAGGCGAGTTCACGCACCTTGCCGAATGCTTCAGCGACTCCACCTGCAGCAGCAATGTGATTGTCTTTCACTAACGCAGCATCACTAAGGCTCATGCGATGGTTTTGACCACCACCACAGCGCACGGCGTACTTCTCCATCGCACGAAGGCCCGGAGTTGTCTTGCGCGTATCACGAATAATTGCGGATGTTCCTGCGATTGCATCCATCCACTTCGCAGTCGCAGTGGCAACACCAGAGAGATGACACAGCAGGTTCAATGCAGTGCGTTCTGCGGTCAACATCAACTGGGTCGGCGCCTCCACACGAGCCAACACGTCACCAGGCGCAACACGATCTCCGTCGTTCTTCACCCGCTCCACATTGCTGGCGGTGGGGCCACACACCATCTCTACTGCGGCAATGGCAATGTCGAGACCTGCAAGACATCCATGAGCACGTGAACCAAATGTCACAACACTGCGCTGTTCTAAGGGCACTGTGGCAACACTGGTGACATCGATGCCGCCATCAAGATCTTCCGTCACGGTGTCACGAATAACGCGCTGGACATAAGCGGCATCGAGACCCTGCGCAACAAGACGAGCAATGGTGGTCTTAGATGGTGAATGCAAGTTCATGCGGAAACCTCCATACGTCCGTCAACCATGCGACACGATAGGTGATGCAACCAATCGGTTCGTGGTTCCGTGAAATCAATACGACGATGACATCCACGGCTTTCCTCACGCATTTGCGCCGCTTCGACGACTGCAATCGCCAGAGTCAGCATGTTCGTGGCCTCAAATGCTTTACGAGTCGGAACAACATCGGCCGATGCATTGGCACCCAACGTGTTCAAAATTCGTTCTGCTTGACGAAGTCCATCTGGAGTTCGCAACACACCCACATAACGCGACATTGCAGAGCGGAGAGCTGCGCGGTGATACGAATTAATCAGTTCGCCCGACACATCTTCATCAACTGTCTGCACTTCGTCAGGAAGTTTCCAACTGAGCGCGCGCCCCACACGAGTGCCTGCGACGACACCCTCAGTAAGACTGTTGGACGCCAAGCGATTCGCACCGTGCACGCCTGTACATGCTGCTTCGCCAACGACATATAACCCTTGCAATGACGTTTCACCATCGAGCGTTGCTTTCACACCACCGCATGCATAGTGAGCAGCGGGAGCAACCGGGATGAGTTCGCGCTGAGGGTCAATTCCTGCAGCGATACATGATGCAGTAATGGAAGGAAATCGATCTTCAAACTTTTCAATGTTTCGCGCATCGAGATACACATGGTCATCAACGCCCGCCGGCGCTTCCGACATACGACGGCTGATTGCGGATGCAACGACGTCACGTGGAGCGAGGTCTTCTTGCGGATGCACACCCGCCATCACTCGCTGTCCCGCTGCATCAAGAAGAATTGCTCCCTCGCCACGTACTGCTTCGCTAATGAGGGCTTGCTGGCCCGTTGCCTCTGGTCCGCTCCACAACACCGTGGGGTGAAACTGAATGAACTCGAGGTCATTTGCCTGAACACCTGCACGAAGTGCCAGTGCAATTCCATCCCCAGTTACTGCAGGAGGGTTCGATGTTGATGCATACACCTGGCCATAACCGCCAGTGGCGATGATGACGGCACGAGCAGTGACAACGCCCACGCTCTCCACACCGCCGCGGCTATCCAACATTGCAACGCGCACACCGGCAACGGCACGAGTGCCATTCGCCGTTGTTCCTGTCACTACATCAAGTCCGAAGGCGCGCTCTACGACTTGCACGCCGGCAATACGCACCGATTCATCGAGTGTGCGCTGCACCTCTGCACCACTTTGGTCACCACCAGCGTGAACAATGCGATTATGCGAGTGTCCACCTTCTCGCGTGAGTGCAATTTCACCAGTGGAATCGCCCGAGTCAAACGATGCACCCAGCTCCATGAGATAACGAATTGCGGTCGGTGCTTCCGACACCAGTTCTCGCACTGCACCTTCATCGCACAAACCAGCGCCGGCTTCCAACGTGTCTTGTACGTGATTCTCGATGGAGTCATTGGGGTCAAGAACTGCTGCAAGGCCACCCTGCGCCCAGTTTGTGCTGCCTGCATCCAACGTGTCCTTTGTAATGAGGACAACCTCTCGCACAGGACGCATTGCAAGAGCTGCGGACAGACCTGCTGCACCAGAACCCAGAACTACAACATCTGTATTGACGAACCACGTAGGTTCAGGTGCCGCTAATTGGCGAGGAACGCGATTATTCGCCGACACGAGAAGGTGTGCCGATTGCAATCATGCGTTCAACAGAGAGACGTGCACGATCTGCAATGTCACGAGGTACATCAACAATGTCGGTGCCATTCAAAAGTGCGTTCTCCAGCTTTTCTGGAGTAATCATCTTCATGTACTTACACACCGCGGCGCGATTAACGGGCTCAAAGACCGTCGTGACATTGACCTTGCGAAGCTGATGCAGCATTCCGGTCTCCGTAGCTACAAGAACTTTCTTCGCCTTCGTTGTGCGAGCAGCATCAAGCATCCCGCCGGTGGAAAGAATATGAGTGCGCTCTGCGGGCACCACACCTTCTGATGCGAGGTACATCGCACTCGTTGCACAACCACATTCAGGGTGAACGAAGAGTTCTGCGTCAGGTTCAGCTGCAACCATGGCCTTCAATTCAGAACCATTGATACCTGCGTGCACATGGCACTCGCCCATCCAGATGTGCATGTTGTCGCGCTTTGTCACGCGTTGTACGTGCGCACCAAGGAATTGGTCTGGACAGAACAACACTGGAACATCAGCAGGAATCGACTGCACAACTTCCACGGCATTAGAGCTAGTGCAACAAATGTCCGTCTCAGCCTTCACTGCAGCAGTGGTGTTCACATAGCTAACGACCACTGCGCCAGGGTGTTGTGCTTTCCATTCGCGCAGTTGGTCAGCAGTAATGGTGTCGGCCAAGGAACAACCAGCGCGCTCATCAGGAATGATGATGGTCTTGTCGTACGAAAGAATTTTCGCTGTCTCTGCCATGAAGTGAACACCGCAGAACACGATTGTTGATTGCGGAACCGTCGCAGCGATACGAGATAACGCGAGAGAGTCGCCGACATGATGAGCAACATCTTGAATCTCGGGAACCTGATAGTTGTGCGCGAGGATCACTGCATCTTTTTCGGCTGCGAGAGCACGGATGCGTTGAGCCCATTCTTTGTCGACGGGGGAAGTCACGTAGGCAAGGCTAGGCGTGGCATTTCTATTTTGCGCCTTTGTGAAAAGACGCACTTTCACTAAACGCTGGTCGGCAAATTGATGGGTGGGTCAAACCAGAAGCGAGTAATGGCATCAGCCAATGAGCCAGTTGCCGAACCGGGGTCTGTCACCACATCATCGGGTTGGTCAGCAAAACGCAGCACGCTGGCCACGCCGTGATCAGCAACGACAACAACAAGGCGAACACGACGACGTTCTGCGTGTTCACTCGGCGCACCATCGATTGTTCCGTCTGGCCCAAGTGGTGCTGCCCATCCAGTGGTGACGATGGTCGCCGCATCAAACATGCGAGCCAACGCACTGGACGGTGCATCGAGCAACTCATACACATCAGTGTGCTGCGACAGGAAACACATGTTGGGTTCACTGACGGGACGAGCTGCACAGTTCACGCCATACAGACGAGCGCCGGGCAACTCAAACGTTTCAAGCATTGAATGCAATTTGGCTTCTACCCCAACGGCAATGTCAATGATGTCTGCAGGGGCATGAATGGTGGGTGTTGTGTCTTGTTCCATGTGCGCCATGTGCGCAGGAGACAAATGGATTAGGCAACGAAATGTGAAAGGTCTCGCGCACCACGAGACACCACAGCGCCGAACTTTGCGCCAGGCGTACTGCTCATTCGTTCAAGCGGCCCAGAGATGGAGAGCGCGGCGATGATGTCACCTGCCGCATCAATGACTGGGGCGCTAACAGAGGCAACACCCTTGACGCGTTCTTCCACAGATTCGATCCAGCCACCGTTGCTGAGCTTTACGCCAGACAACACACGTCCTGCCGAACCACGGGCAATAGGAAACAGAGAACCTTCAGGAACAATCCATCGCAAACCATTGGGCGATTCCAGGCTGACGACACAACGACGACCATCTGTCTCGGGCATGAACACCTGCACGCTCTCGCCAGTCTTGTCACGCAGTTCAGTCGCAATCTCACGGGCTTTTCGCAGGAACGGAAACTGTGTGGCAGCAGCACGTCCAAGACCTGCCATGGTGGGTCCGACGCAATAGAGACCTTCATCGTTTCGACGTACAGCGCCATGATGTTCAAGCGCTGACAACAATCGATGACACGTTGCACGAGGGATATCGGTGACCTCCACCACCTCTGCCAATGAGAGTGGACGTGTGACAAGAGCGTTCAAGACAACAAACGCCTTGTCCAAAACTCCGACCCCTGATACGCTGTCCATCAGTTGGGAACTCTATCCCACATATTGAGACAATCAAATATGCGATTCCGAAAGGATCACACATGTCGAATCCAATGACTCTCCCCCAGAAGGTGTGGGACCAGCACGTCGTTCACGGCGCACCTGGCGAAGCTGACCTTTTGTACATCGACTTGCACTTGGTGCATGAAGTCACCAGCCCTCAGGCATTTGATGGCTTGCGTCTCACGGGTCGTCCGTTGCGTCGCCCGGACCTCACTGTTGCAACCGAGGACCACAACGTTCCGACTGCTGACATCCATCTCCCCATCGCTGATGAAATCTCTGCTCGCCAAGTTCAGGTGTTGCGTGACAACGCAGCAGAGTTTGGTTTCACCCTCTTCCCCATGGGCAATGAGCGTCAAGGCATCGTGCACGTCATCGGACCAGAACAGGGACGCACCCTTCCTGGCATGACCATCGTGTGCGGCGACAGCCACACTGCAACGCACGGCGCATTCGGTGCACTTGCTTTTGGTATCGGCACCAGCGAAGTGGAGCACGTTCTTGCAACACAGACTCTTCCGCAGTCACGTCCCAAGTGGATGTCCATTACGGTTGATGGTGAAGTTCCTGAAGGTGTCACGGCGAAGGACATCATCCTTGCCATCATCGGCAAAATCGGAACAGGCGGCGGTATTGGTCACGTGATCGAATATCGCGGCTCCGCAATTCGCGCGCTTTCTATGGAAGGCCGCATGACTGTGTGCAACATGAGCATTGAAGCTGGCGCAAAGGCCGGACTCATCGCACCCGATGAAACAACCTTCGAATACTTGAAGGGTCGCGAGAATGCACCGAAGGGTGCTGATTGGGATGCAGCCGTTGCTGCATGGAGCGAGCTCAAGACCGACGAAGGTGCGAAGTGGGACAAAGAGGTCTTCATCGACGCTTCCACTCTCACGCCATATGTCAGCTGGGGAACAAACCCTGCACAGGTATTGCCTATCGACGGCGTTATCCCTTCACCTTCTGATGCAGAAGATGAAACTGGTGCAGACACCATCAAGCGTGCGCTTGAATACATGGGCCTCACCGCAGGAATGAACATGCGTGAAGTTCCAGTGGACACTGTGTTCATTGGTTCATGTACCAATGGTCGTATCGAAGACATTCGTGCAGCCGCAGAAGTATTGAAGGGCCGCAAGGTCACAGTGAAGCGCGCAATGGTGGTTCCTGGTAGCCACGCGGTGCGTAATCAGGCAATCGCTGAAGGTCTGGACAAGATTCTCATTGAAGCCGGCGTCGATTTCCGTGAGCCCGGATGCAGCATGTGCCTCGCAATGAACCCCGACAAGCTGGCACCAGGTGAACGCGCTGCCAGCACCAGCAACCGCAACTTCGAGGGACGTCAAGGTCGCGGCGGACGCACGCACCTCGTCTCCCCCGCCGTCGCCGCAGCAACCGCTGTGGCCGGACACTTCGCAAGCCCAGGAGATTTGGCATGAAATCAGTACAAGTACTTACCGGTCGTGGTGTGCCCTTGAAGCGCAGCGACGTTGACACTGACCAGATCATTCCTGCCGATTGGCTGAAGCGCGTTGAGCGCACCGGCTTTGAAGCTGGCTTGTTCTCAACATGGCGTGATGATCGCAACTTCGTTCTCAACGATGAGCGATACAGCGGCGCAAGCATTCTTGTTGCTGGCCCCAGCTTCGGCGTGGGTTCATCTCGCGAGCATGCAGTGTGGGCTATTCAGCAGTACGGCTTTGACGCAGTGATCGCGCCGAGCTTCAGCGACATCTTCCGCAACAACTGCACAAAGAATGGTTTGGCTCCGGTCATCCTTCCGCAAGCAGCAGTTGAAAAGTTGTGGGAACTCATTGAGGCCGATTCCAACACCGAGATTGTTGTGGACATGGAGAAGTTGTTGGTGGAAGTTCCAGCAGCCGGATTCAAGGAATCCTTCCCTATGGATGCGCCAACTCAGCATCGCTTCTTGAATGGTCTTGATGACATTGGCATCACAATGACTCACGCAGCAGAGATTGACTCATTCGAGAAGTCTCGCCCCAGCTGGTTGAAGCGCTAAAAGTTTGCCGGGCTTATGCCCACTTCATGAATGCCATCATTAGGCCCATGATTCCGGTCATGGTGCCGATGAACGTGATTGTCTGACGGTGAAAACGTTCTTCGATGTATGCGCGAAGATCACCAAACTCACCGCGCAGTGTCCCAAACTCACCGCGCAGTGTCCCAAACTCACCGCGCAGTTCTGCGAAGTCTGCGCGCAGCTCCGCACGTGTCAAAGCGAGGTCATCTTTCGTCGCGAGGTTTGCAATACCTCCAATGGGAAGGTGCTCCATGAGAGTCATTGCCTCCGCTTCTCCCAATACTTTGACTGCACTTTGCGCTAATCGAATCCTGCTGATTTCATCAACCGACATATTTTCCTCCTGGTCACGAGCGATGTGTACGGGGAAGTTGGATTGATGGCGAGACAAGCACGCCACAGTTCATCGTAAATGAGGTTGACGAACTTTGCGATGAAATTGGCCGACGATTAAACGGCGTTTGATTTACAGGCGTTCTGCAAGTCCTGTTGCACGACGAATCGGTGTCTTAATTGCAGTCTCAATAGACGCAAGTGTTGCCACCAATGTCAGTCGCTTCTGCGGACGAGTAATACCGGTGTACAGAAGTTCTCGCGTCACAATGCGCGAACCCGATTGCGGCAGTACCACGACAACGTGTTCATATTCGGAGCCTTGGCTCTTGTGAATAGTGAGCGCGTGAACGGTGTCCGTTTCTGGCAAACGTGCAAGAGCAATATTTGTTGGATCCTTTGGATCTCCGAGACATGCTCGCAGTTGACCTTCAATTCGACACACAATGCCGACGTCGCCGTTTGCTAGCCCTGTTGAAGTGTCATTGCGGGTCACAAGAATTGGTCGACCTGCGTACCAACGCTGTGCAGTGACAGGTCCAAGCCCTGCTTCCACGGTTTGGTTCCAGTCGTAGACCCCCAAAGAACCATCACGAGTCGATGCAAGTACTTGCAACTGGGACTTCTTCGTCAAGGCAGCTTCAACATCGCCAATCTCAGCTGATTCAAGTACGCCTTGCGCATGTGTCAACACCTCCGTCTGTAATTGCGCCAGCTTTTCCGGTTCCGCTGATGGGTCAATCCATAAGAAATCAGGGTGAGGTGTTTCCAAGATTGCACGCGCACCTTCAAGATCACCATCACGTACTGCAGCAGCCAACTGTGCGATCGGAGACTCAGAACTGAAGCGATGTTGTTCTGTCAGCTCTGTGTATCGACCATTAAGAACTGATGATTCTCGCTTGGCACCGCGAGCAATATCTGCGAGCACAGAACCGGCTTCAACGCTCGCAAGTTGATCGGGGTCGCCTACTAACCACAGCTCAGTATCTGGGCGCAGCGCCGAGAGAAGACGATTCATCATTGACAACGACATCATCGATGCCTCATCGACAATCACCAACTTATACGGCAAAGGTTCATGTCGCCCATGACGGAATTTCGGAGTGCGTGCGGGGTGATACCCCAACAATTTGTGAGCAGTGCTGGATGGTGCATGATGGAGCGCTTCAAGAACATCCTCACTTGCTCCACTCTCGCGAAGCCGCTTATCGAGAACCGACTTCAAGTGGCGCGAGGCCTTGCCCGTTGGTGCACACAATGCGAGGGACGGAACAGTGCCAGATTCCATGGAGCGCAAACGCTCTGCCACCCATCGCGTCTTTCCTGTTCCTGGACCACCCAATACAACCGTGACAGTGGAGCCATCGTTTAATAACAGGCGCTTAGCAATATCAACTTCTTCTTGAAACACCCGAGAGATGTACACGCGGCCGTCTTCCACTATGAACGGAGCACGAGGAGCCGTTTTCAGGTCATCAGGAGAACCAAAAACATCCGAGTTACTGGAAAGAGCGTGAGTCCAATCGGAGGAGTCCATTGGCCAACCAAGATCAGAGATGTGCTCGCCACGCCATGCATCAATGTTCGCGACATCAAGGCATGCATGACCATCGCGGAATGCATGAAGTGCCAATGCAGCAAGCAACACGGCGAGATCGCTACGTTCCCGTGCCTTTGGATTGTTCGCTAACGCAAAAATCTGACGAGCCGATTCAAGGTCAACGAGGTCAATAATTCGGTTCTCGACTGCAACGTCGAGATTTACGATGTCTGTGCTCACTGCTTGCCTCCCGCAAAAAGATCAGACAAATTGCTCCAGAAACCACGAGGTGCGGTCCACGTCAAAACACCCGTTCGATGACCGAAGGAGTCGACTGGCGTACTTTCCCCCACCATGCCTCGAATGAACATGTAAGCGAATCCGGCGATCGATGCATCTGCATCAATGTGCGGTGCGCGCCAACGCAAGAAACGGAAGATGGCAGCGCCATAAATAAGAGCCTGCAATGGGTAATGGTGATGTTCCATTTCATGCAGCATTCGCTCAGTGGAATACGCCTGAATCAATGATTCATCTCCATCACGGTCAAGTCGGTTGCTCTTGTAGTCGCTAATAAAGAAGCGGGGCTTGCCGTCTTCAAGTTCGACTCGCAATAAGGCGTCGAT